>JAAURZ010000052.1 GCA_012031955.1 Bacteroidia bacterium | reverse complement strand
TGTGACCCGCTGGTAAACGCCTGAAGCGAATTAGTCGAGATCGCGCGGGAGTTCAACCTTTTTCTTGTAGCCGACGAAATCTACATCAACATCACCTACAACGGCGCGCGCGCTTATGCGCTGGCCGAAATCATCGGCGACTTGCCCGGTATCTCCATGAAAGGCATTTCAAAAGAGTTGCCCTGGCCTGGCGCGCGATGCGGCTGGATGGAGTATTACAACCGCGACAAAGATGAAGACTTCAACCGCTTCTGCCAGGCGCTCGACAATGCCAAGATGATCGAGGTGTGCTCTACAAAGCTTCCACAGTTGGCTATCCCGAAAATATTCGGCGACATGCGCTTCAAAAAGTACCGCGACGAAACGAATAACAACATAGGCAAGCGAAGCCGGATCATCTCCGACATTCTTCGCCCGGTGAAGGCCGTCACTTTCAATGAAACCTTTGGCGCTTTCTACAATACGATCATCTTTAAGGAAGGTGCGCTAAACAAGCGTCAGACATTGCGAATCGACAACGCGCAAGTGCGAACGCTGGTGGAAGGCTGGGTGAATGCGCCCATTCAGCTTGACAAGCGCTTTGTGTATTATCTGCTCGCTGCCAAAGGCGTATGCGTGGTGCCCATTTCATCATTCTGCTCCGAACTGCAGGGCTTCCGCGTTACGCTGCTGGAAGAAGATGAGGAGATGCTGGTAAAGACTTTTACCGCCATCCGCGACGGTATTGTTGAGTATATAGAAGGTTAGCCCACCGTATTATCCACCAACACAGTCCCAAGCACGTCGGCTGCTCTTTGCATCTGGGCAATCAACGCGTCTTTGTTCTTTCGACTTGTCAGAAATATTTTTTTTGCCGTTGTCAAACTTCAGGTACGCATTGTAAATCGTGTTGTGAAAGGTTGAGCCCTCGAGTGTATACATGGAGTTCAGGCGCTGGCTCTGACGCGCGGAGTTGATGAAAATTTTTTCTATTCCATCATACCGTTCCACCTCGCCGGTCTTTACAAACATATAGGAAGTGTACTCTTTATAAGTCTTTTGTTTCACATCGACAATCGTTCCGGAGTATCCCGACAACAGGAAGATTGCCGGCAAAAGAAGAATGATGGATACCCACCACAAGTTGCCCATCACTGCGAGTGCCGCCACAATGAACACGCCACCGAGAAACTTGGCCTGCCATGGAAACGACTCTGCTTTTATGTCTAAAGTCTGCATAGTTTTACATTCGGAAATGCCGTTGCTCCTAACACTCGTTCATTAGTTCGAAAATATTTTGAGTCTTTATCTTGAAATGTCGGCTAATATTTGAGAGAATTGCATAAGCACAGAACAATATGTGGAATTTAAGAGACATAGCAAAACAAATTATTTGGGTTACAGGCCTGAATAGCGTGGCTTCAGTGCTAGTGGTCAATATTATTATTCTCCGGAAACCGGGGCTGCGATGATATTGTAATCACCTGAAAAGGAATCATCAACCGCCCCGCCAAAACCGGGGCGGTTTTGTTTTTTAAAGACTATAACAAACTAACAGTTGTAAATAAAACTATGTACTACGGCAACGATACGGTCCTCTATCTGAACGGCAAGTTCATCAAGGCCGTGGATGCCCATACCGATCTGTACAGCGCTACCCTCCATTACGGCTTCGGCGTGTTTGAGGGAATCCGCGCTTACCAGACTATGAACGGCGTCAAGATTTTTAAAGCGCATGAACATGTGGAGCGATTGAAACGCAGTTGCCTGCTCATGGGCATACCATTGCACTACGAAACCGAAGAGCTGATACAGATCTGCTACCAGGTTCTTAAGAAGAACGACCTTACCAACGCCTACATACGGCCACTCGTTTACACCAATCCCAACATGGCGCTCACTACACCGAGCGAAATCTATCTCATGATATGCGCCTGGGAGTGGGGCAAGTATCACGGCGACGATCTTTTGAAACTTTGTATCTCGTCGTACCAGCGCCCCAACCCTCACGCGGTGAAGATTGAAGCAAAAGTGACGGGCCACTATGTAAACTCCATACTCGCCACAAGCGAAGCAAAAGTGCGCGGCTACGACGAAGCCCTTATGCTCGATATGAACGGTCACGTGGCTGAAGCACCCGGCTCCAATTTCTTTTTGAAAAGACGGCACGCTATATACTGCACCCCCGGGGCACATACTGCCGGGCATTACACGACAAACCGTCATCAACATTTGCCGTGAGTTGGACATACCTGTGGTGGAGAAATTCTTCAAACCAGAAGAGCTCGACGGCGCCGACAGCGCCTTCCTTTGCGGAACAGCCGCTGAAGTGATCGGTATTGAATCCATCGACGCCAAACCTTTCCGGAAACCGTGGAACGAAAGCCTTGGTACCACCATACAAGAGGCGTACAAGTGCCAGGTACTCGAAAAGTCATTCAGTTACGTAATCATCTGATGCGCCAGCCGCCCCACAAAATCACGCAGCTACCACCAGCCCAGTAAGCATGAAGGACAACTCTGATAAATATAGCTCAGCAACTGCCACCGGAAAACACAACGCGGTATTAAACAAATATAGCGGCACGCTCACGCAAGACCCCACCCTGCCCGCCGCACAGGCCATGCTCTATGGCATCGGTCTCACCGACGACGATCTGAAGAAAGCACAAGTAGGTATTGTAAGCACAGGCTATGACGGCAATACATGCAACATGCACCTGAATAAACTCGCGGACGAAGTAAAGACCGCCGTATGGGATCACGACCTCGTGGGGCTCATCTTCAACACCATCGGTGTAAGCGACGGCATGAGCAACGGCACTGAAGGCATGCGCTACTCGCTTGTGAGCCGCGAGATCATCGCCGACTCCATCGAGGCAGTGTGCGGCGCACAGTACTACGACGGCCTCATCGCTGTGGTGGGTTGCGACAAAAATATGCCCGGCGCGCTGATGGCCATGGGCAGGCTTAATCGCCCCGCCATCATGGTTTATGGCGGCACCATCGCCGGCGGCAACTGGAAGGGCAAGCAGCTCAACATCATTTCAGCTTTTGAAGCGCTCGGCGAAAAACTTGCCAACAAACTTTCAGACGAAGATTACAAAGGCATCATCAAAAACGCGTGCCCCGGCGCAGGCGCCTGCGGCGGCATGTACACAGCCAACACGATGGCCTCGGCCATTGAAGCGCTCGGAATGTCACTGCCTTACTCGTCGTCGAACCCCGCGCTCAGTAAAGAAAAGTCGGATGAGTGCCGAGAATCGGGCAAGGCGATCTATCACTGCTTGAGCGCGACATCAAGCCGCGCGACATTATGACGCGCAAAGCGTTTGAGAATGCCATCACCATTGTGATGGCACTCGGTGGCTCCACCAACGCCGTGCTTCATCTCATCGCCATGGCCAAAGCCGTAGGTGTTTCACTGAACCAAGACGACTTTCAAAAAATTTCAGACAAGACTCCGCTCATCGCCGATCTCAAACCCAGCGGCAAATACCTGATGGAAGAAGTACACCGTATCGGCGGCGTGCCATGGTTATGAAATATCTTTTGGCGAAAGGTTTTCTGCATGGCGAGTGTCTCACAGTTACAGGCAAGACCGTAGCCGAAAATCTGCTCGAAGCAAAGGAACTTTCTTTCGAAACCAGGACGCGATCTACCCGATCGAAAGGCCGATCAAGCCCACGGCGCACTTGCAGGTATTGTATGGCAACCTTGCCGAGAAAGGGTCTGTGGCCAAAATTACCGGCAAGGAAGGCGAAACCTTCCTCGGACCAGCCCGCGTGTTCGACGGTGAGTTCAAACTTATGCAGGGCATCTCCGATGGAAAAGTGAAAGCCGGCGACGTGGTGGTGATAAGATACGTGGGCCCCAAAGGTGCTCCGGGTATGCCCGAGATGCTGAAGCCTACGTCAGCCATTATGGGTGCAGGCCTCGGCAAGAGCGTGGCGCTCATCACCGACGGCCGCTTCTCGGGTGGCTCGCATGGATTCGTGATCGGCCACATCACCCCGGAAGCCTACGACGGCGGCACCATCGCCATCGTCGAAGATGGCGACATTATTGAAATAGACGTGCGGGCACACACCATCAGCGTGGTGCTCGATCAGCAAACAATAGCGCAACGCAAAGTGGCATGGCAACAGCCACCGCTCAATGCACAACAGGGAGTTTTTATTGAAGTATGCGAAACAAGTAAAAACAGCTGCAGATGGATGCGTTACTGACGAAGACTAAAATGGACACGCCGACGAAGAAGAAGATCACGGGCTCCGAGGCGCTACTTCGATGCCTGGTGGCGGAAGGTGTCGACACAATATTCGGATACCCGGGCGGTGCGATAATGCCAGTGTATGATGCCCTCTACGGCTACGCCGACAAGCTCACCCATCTGCTCGTGCGCCACGAGCAAGGCGCCATTCACGCCGCGCAAGGCTACGCCCGCGTAAGCGGAAGAATAGGCGTGGCATTTGCCACTTCGGGGCCGGGGGCTACCAACCTTGTAACTGGCCTTGCCGATGCACTCATCGACTCCACGCCGGTGGTCTGCATCACGGGCCAGGTGTTCGCGCACCTGCTCGGCACTGATGCCTTCCAGGAAACCGACGTGGTAAACACCACCATTCCTGTTACCAAGTGGAATGTACAAGTGACCGAAGCAGGCGATATCGCGTCGGCAGTGTCGCGCGCTTTCTACATCGCCGCGTCAGGCAGACCCGGACCCGTGTTGATCGACATCACCAAGAATGCCCAAAACGAACTCATCGACGAGTTTGATTATAAAAAATGCAATCACATACGCACCTACAGGCCCAAGCCCGACCTCAATGCCGAAGAAGTGCAGGCCGCAGCCCGGCTCATCAACAGCGCCGAGCGTCCTTATATTTTGGCGGGACAGGGCATACTCTTGTCCGGCGCAACCGACGAACTCGTCGCCTTTTCTGAAAAGACAGGCATACCTGTAGCATGCACATTGCTTGGCCTCGGCTGCTTCCCCACTGACCACCCGAACTACGTTGGCTTTCTGGGCATGCATGGCAACTACGGCCCCAATATAAACACCAACGCGTGCGACGTGCTCATTGCGGTGGGCATGCGCTTCGACGACCGCGTAACCGGCAACGTAAGCAAGTATGCGAAGCAGGCCAAAGTGATTCACATCGAAATAGACAAGGCCGAAATCAACAAGATCGTGCAAACCGCAGTGGCTGTGAACGCCGACGCAAAGGAAGCCTTGCTGGCGCTCACTCAGTTGTGCGACGAAAACAACCACGCCGGCTGGTTGGAAAGTTTCCGTGCGCTCAATAAAATAGAGCAGGAAAAAATTGTAGAAAAAGAATTCAAGCCCGACACGGAAAAAATTATGATGGGTGAAGCGATCAACCACCTATCCACCCTTACCCACGGCGAAGCCATTATCGTGACCGACGTAGGCCAACACCAGATGACAACGTCGCGCTATTACCAGTACAAAAAGCCGCGCACAAATGTTACCTCTGGCGGCGCCGGCACCATGGGCTTTGCGTTGCCCGCCGCGATGGGCGCCAAAGTGGCAAGACCGGAAACGCCTGTCGTGGCCGTGATCGGCGCGGTGGCTACCAGATGACAGTGCAAGAATTAGGCACCATCATGCAGTACAAGATTCCGGTCAAAATAATGGTGCTCAACAACAGCTTCCTGGGCATGGTACGCCAGTGGCAACAGCTCTTTCATGAAAGAGATACTCATTTACTGAAATGGTCAACCCCGACTTTGTTAAAATCGCCGAGGCGTACAGCATACCCGCACGCAAAGTGGAGCAGCGCGAAACGCTGGTGGATGCCATTCGCGAAATGCTGGAAACAGACGGACCTTACTTTCTCGAAGTAGTAGTAGGCAAAGAAGACAATGTATTTCCTATGGTTCCTGCGGGAGCCGGTGTCGCCGACGTGTTGCTGGAGGCACCAAAAAAATAAACGCTAAACTCATCAAGAAATATGAAACAAGACTTCACGTTAGAGATCGCCGCCGATAATAACTTCTCCATCCTCAACAGGATCGTGAATGTGCTCAACCGCCGGCGCGTGCGCATCAAAAAATTGATCGCCCACGAAAACGAAGACGACTTTCGCCGGGGCGGGGCTGTAATCTGGCTGTACACCACACCCGACCTGATGGAGAAGGTAAAGTATCAGCTCGAAAAGCTAATCGAAGTTGAAAGCGCTGAATACAAAGAAGGCAACAGCCTCTTTGTGGAAGTAGGCGAAGCAAGCAACCGTCACGTTGCTTAACCTCATTAAAATCATTAACAGAAACAAGAACTCTAAAACTTAACAACAATGGCACAAATCAATTTCGGAGGTGTAGTAGAAGAAGTAGTAACACGGGAAGAGTTTCCCATGGACAAGGCGTTTGCAGTGTTGAAAGACGAAACCATCGCCATTATCGGTTATGGCGTGCAAGGCCCGGCGCAGGCGCTCAACCTTCGTGATAACGGATTCAATGTGATCGTAGGGCAGCGCAAAGGTTCCAAGACGTGGGACAAAGCGGTGGAACACGGCTGGGTGCCGGGCGAAACGCTGTTTGAAATAGAAGAAGCCGCGCAACGTGGCACCATTATCCAGTTTCTGCTATCCGACGCCGGACAGATTGCATTGTGGCCTACACTGAAGCCACGCCTCACCAAAGGTAAGACGCTGTATTTCTCACATGGCTTCGGCATCACATTCAAAGACCAGACAGGCATCATACCCGCTGCCGACGTCGACGTGATCCTCGTCGCGCCGAAAGGCTCCGGCACTTCGGTGCGCCGGTTGTTCCTGCAGGGCAAGGGCATCAACTCGAGCTACGCCATCTTCCAGGACGCGACAGGCAAGGCACGCGAAAAAGCCATCGCCCTCGGAATTGGTGTGGGCTCCGGTTATTTGTTTGAAACTGATTTTCAAAAAAAGAAGTGTATTCAGACCTTACCGGCGAACGCGGTACGCTCATGGTGCCATCGCAGGTATTTTCGAGGCGCAGTATGAAGTACTTCGCTCCAAGGGACACACGCCCTCCGAAGCCTTCAACGAAACGGTGGAAGAACTGACACAAAGCCTGATGCCGCTCGTAGCCGAAAACGGTATGGACTGGATGTATGCCAACTGCTCCACCACGGCACAACGCGGCGCGCTCGACTGGAAGAAAAAAATTCAAAGCGGCCACATTGCCGGTGTTCCAGGAACTATACGAAAGCGTGGCGAGTGGCAAAGAAGCGGCCCGAACCATCGACACTTGCAGCAAGCCCGACTATCGCGAGAAGCTGGCTGAAGAACTGCGTGAAGTGCGCGAAAGCGAATTGTGGCAAGCCGGTGCTGCCGTACGCAAGCTGCGTCCGGAGAAACAGCAGGTGGAAGCCAGCATGATCAACTAAAGATTTCCATTCACCATGTCGACCGATACGCAAACATATACATTGAACATCAACGCCGCGTACTACGCGTTGAAATCGGTGGTGCTGAAAACGCCGCTGCAATTTCACCGCAAGTTTTCCGAAAAGTACAAGGCGGAGATTTACCTGAAGCGCGAAGACCTTCAGGTGGTACGGTCGTACAAGCTGCGGGGCGCCTACAACCTCATTCAAAGCCTGACGGACGAGCAGCGCAAGAGGGGGGTTGTGTGCGCAAGCGCTGGTAACCACGCCCAGGGCGTTGCATTTTCGTGCCGCGAGCTCAACATCAAAGGGGTGATCTACATGCCGGCCATCACGCCGAAACAAAAGATCAACCAGGTGAAAATGTTTGGCGCCGACAATATAGAGATCGTGCTGATCGGCGATACATTCGACGAATGTCAGGCCCACGCACTTGCTTACGCCGCCGAAAACAACATGGTGTTCATCCCGCCGTTCGATCACCCCAAGGTAATTGAAGGGCAGGGCACCGTGGGCAAGGAAATCCTCGACGATCTCGCCGACATCGACCTGGTATTTGTTCCCATCGGTGGCGGCGGGCTATGCGCCGGCTTGGGTCACTATTTCAAAACCTATTCACCTGCCACACGCATCATCGGCGTAGAACCGCAGGGCGCGCCTTCCATGAAGGAAGCGCTGAAGGCAGGCAAGCCCGTGGTACTGGACAAAATACAGCGCTTTGTAGATGGCGCGGCGGTGAAGAAAGTCGGCGACATCACGTTCGAGTTTTGTAAAGAAATACTGACCGACATGCTGCTGGTGCCGGAGGGAAAAGTGAGCACTACCATCTTGCAACTCTATAATGAAGATGCCATCGTGGCCGAACCCGCCGGCGCACTTTCCATCGCGGCCCTCGACCAGTATGCCGGTCAACTGGCGGGCAAGCGCGTGGTGTGTGTGGTGAGCGGCGGCAACAACGACATCGACCGCATGCAGGAGATCAAGGAACGTTCGCTGTTGTATGAAGGCCTCAAGCACTACTTTATCGTGCGCTTCGCACAACGGCCCGGCGCGTTGAAGGAGTTTGTCAACCACATCCTCGGCCCCAATGACGACATCGTAAGGTTCGAGTTCATTCAAAAACACAACAAAGAATCGGGACCTGCACTGATAGGTATCGAAGTCAAGTCGACTGATGATTTCAATTCGCTTATCCAGCGTATGAACGAACACAAGCTCAACTACACGCTGGTAAACCAGCACGAGAACCTGTTCGAATACCTGGTGTAAAAAACCACTGGCTGTGTTTTAATTTTGTCTTACAGAACTACCAAACACTTGTAAGTAGTGCCAAAGTTTTTAGTTGAAATGTTTGAAGGAGACGGCAAGTTTTTTCATCTTCGTAACGTTACAGCAACATGAGCATGCAATAAGAAAACTGATAAGATTTATATGACCGCCCCGTCCGACAATGTCGTGACGGGGCGGTTTCGTTTTAGCAAGTGAAGTCCAAACTAACACTTGTTACAAGAATCTGACAGTTGGTGAAGTTGACTAAGAAGCGAAAGTTGAATTAATACCAAACATGAGTTCTGAACCAAAAACACTTTTTGACAAAATCTGGGACGCCCATGTGGTGAAACAAAGTGAAGGCCACCCTGACGTCGTGTACATCGACAGGCATTTTATTCACGAAGTCACAAGTCCGCAAGCCTTTGATGGTCTGCGGAAGCGCAGCATTCCAGTATTCAACCCGCAGCGCACTACTGCCACGGCCGATCACAATGTACCTACCAAAGACCAGCACCTGCCTATTAAGGAAGCGCTTTCGCGCCACCAGGTAGATGCGCTGAGAAAAAACTGCGCCGAGTTTGGTGTCAACCTCTACGACCTGGGTCATCCCTTCCAGGGCATCGTGCATATTATCGGTCCGGAGTTGGGCCTCACCTTGCCTGGCATGACGATCGTATGCGGCGACAGCCACACATCTACACACGGTGCGTTTGGCAATATCGCGTTCGGCATCGGCACCAGCGAAGTGGAACAAGTGCTGGCAACGCAATGCATTTTGCAATACAAGCCGAAGCGCATGAAAATCGAGATCAACGGCAAGCTC
>JAAURZ010000051.1 GCA_012031955.1 Bacteroidia bacterium | reverse complement strand
CTACGTTTACAACAGAATATTTTGAAGACTTCGACAGCGGACCCGGCACATGGGTAACTAACCCGGCGATTACCAACAGCAGTTGGCTGTTTGGAAATACCGGAGGCAATGTCATTACGCCTATTGTGCCGGGAGCCAATATGTGGTGGACAGGTGCCAACACGAATGTGGATGACAAGAGTACGTACTACAACAATGAGCAGTCGGAGGTAATCGGCCCGTGCCTCGACATAACCGCCTTGCAACGCCCATGCTCTCGCTCAACTACTGGTCAGACAGCCAGCTCGGTTTTGACGGCGCGGTTGTGCAGTACTCAATTGACGGAGGAGGTACATGGCAGTCGATAGGCGATGCCGACGTGGACGAGGGTATAAACTGGTACAACAGCACCAACCTGAGCGGCAACCCCGGCGGTCAGGATAACGTGGCATGGTCTGGCTCGACCGGTGAGTGGCGGAATGCAAAATTCAACCTCGACCAGATCACAACGGGCAAAGATCAGGTAGTATTTCGTGTTGCCTTTGGCAGCAACGACGACAACCCGGCAGGCAACGCACTGAATGGATTTGCGTTTGACGATGTCTATATCGGAGAGAAGAAACGCAACGTACTGGTGGAACACTTCAGCAATCTGAACTCAGTATCTTCAAGTTTGGGCAATGACCACCTCGATGGGCTGTACTCGGCGCAACTATTGACGAAGCCTAAATCCGACTTCTTCAAGATTGAATACCACATCGACAATCCGGGTTTCGATTCATTGAACTACTACAACACCACAGATCCGGCGGCACGAAGCCTGTTGTATGGTATTTCGACGGCACCAGGCACGGTGATGGACGGCATTCTTGGAGCCTATTACAATGTCACGTTTAATACGTACGAGTACCTGCGCGTCACTCCCGAGGTGCTGGACAGAAGGGCACTTGAAGATCCTTTGTTTGAAATTACCATCGATACCATAGCGTCGTCTTCCAATGTGTTCTCGGGTACGCTTCACTTCAAGTACCTGGATACAGTCGCCTACGCAGCGCCCGTGGTTGTTCAACTGGTACTTGTTGAAACCGACGTTCAGGTGGGAGGAGCCCCGCGCATATACAAGAACGTTGTGCGGAAGCACTTGCTCGGGCCCGACGGGGTGCAAATAAACAGCATAGACTGGAAAAGTGTACTGACCCGTGATGTGGATTATGACCGGGTGATCGATGTGAAGATCAAGGATAAGAATAAGCTGTACCTCGTGGCCTACATCCAGGATTTGAATACCCGCAGAATCCACCAATCGATAGTGGTGAAGGCGCCGGCCAAGACAGGTGCGCAACCTGTTGGTGTCGACGACGATCCGGCACTTGCTGAAATTGCAGACATACTGGTGTTCCCGAACCCGGCAACGAACAACATCAATTTCAAACTTGACAACATGCTTGTGGGAGCGTACGATTGGAAGATCGTTGACCAGCGCGGTGTAGATGTGCTAAAGGGTAGCCTCAACAGCGACCTGACCACACCACAGACGGTCGATGTGTCCGAACTCGCAAGTGGCATTTACTTCGTTGTGTTTGTTAACAAGGAGCGGGCGCTCATGTACAAGAAAGTCGCGATTATGAATCGGACGAATTGATCGAATACTCCTGCATCAGGTCGTTGATCGCGGCGGTACATTCCTCTACAAAGCCCTGCACCTTCGAGGCCAGTTTTACGAGTTCCGTCTGTTTTTTGCCGTGCTCTTCAATAAAGAGGATCGTATCTTTCAGCCCGGACAATCCCATCAGGGTGAGCGAAGGCTTTATCTGATGGGCAAGACGCGAAACTTTGTCCCAGTCCTGCGTTTCAAGGGACCGTGACATGTCGGTGAGTATGGATGGAATCGTGTCGACAAACGTTTGGATCATCTCCCTGATAAACTCTTCATTGTTGCCAGATACCTCGCGCAGGTACTGAAGATCGAAGCGCGACTGCTTCCGCGATTTCCTTGGCAACTCATGCGGCTTCTCCGCGGGTTTGATCTTCAGCTCGACGTACAGCTTGCGATAAAGGTCCTCGGGAGTAAAGGGTTTGGACAGGTAGTCGTTCATGCCCGCCGACAAACACCGGTCGATGTCGATCTTGGTAGCGTTGGCGGTAAGGGCCACGATGGGTACGTTGCAGATGGGCGACTCCATCATGCGGATGGCGCGCGTTGCTTCATAGCCATCCATCACAGGCATCTGCACGTCCATCAGTACCACGTCGAAGTTCTTGTTCTTGAGATGTTCAATGGCAACAAGTCCGTTTTCAGCCGTCTCTGTCTCGCAATGCCATGTCTTCAGAATGCTTTTGGCGTAAAGCCGGTTTATGTCATTGTCTTCCACCAGAAGAACACTAAGGGAATTGGACTCGATCTCATCGTGATGCTTTTCGCCTACCAACAGGGTTGAGCTGTTGAAGTCGCGTGCCTTGCCTACCGAATAGGGAATCAGCACGATGAACTTAGAGCCCACATGCTCCTGACTTTTCACGGTAATACCGCCATACTGTAGTTCCACCAGTTGCTTCACGATGGTGAGGCCCAGTCCTGTGCCGCCGTACTTGCGTGTAACGCTTGCGTCTGCCTGGCTAAAGCTCTCGAAGATCGTGTTCAGCTTTTCCGCGGGTATGCCCACGCCGGTGTCTTTCACCTCTATTCGTACCCACAAGGTGTTGCGCTGTTCCCTTTCGGCGGTGCAGTTCACTTCGATCGATCCTGCGTGCGTGAACTTGACCGCATTGCTTATCAGGTTCAAAAGTATCTGATTGAGTCGCACCGGGTCGCCAAGCAGTATCTTGTTGAGTTTGGGGTCGATAGAATGGGAGAGCGCGAGCTTCTTTTCCCTTGCCTGGTAAGTGAACGTAGTAAGCAGGGCGGGGATTATATCGGTGAGATTAAAAGCGATCTTTTCCAGTTTGAGTTTACCGGATTCAATTGCCGCAAGGTCGAGCAAGTCGTTGATTATTACCTTGAGGTTTTCGGCAGAATTGCGGATGGCGTTGAGGTAGGTTTCCTGTTCCTCGGGGTTGGCGTTTTTGCTGAGCAGGCTTGCCATGCCGGCGATACCGTTAATGGGTGTTCTGATTTCGTGACTGATGTTGGCGAGGAATTGCTCTTTTGCCTTCTGCAGCCGCACGAGCTCCTCTTCGTCGCGCTTGCGTTGGGCTATATCGCGGCAGTCGAGAATGAACCCCGAAAGTCCCTCTTTGTGCTTCAGGTTGATGGCGTTGAATTCAAGGAAGCGGTAGGTAAGGTCTTTGCACAAAAACTGGAATTCGACCTTTTCGGTATAAGCGCGTCGCTGGCTGTTTCTAAACTGCCTGCGCAGGTTGGCAAGGGTTTCGGGCAGAATGTAGTCGAAGAAATTTTTCCCGATCAGCACCTTGGCCCGGTAGCCGAGCGTTTCGAGTACCGATGCGTTGTGGTACAGGATGTTCCCGGCATAGTCCACGATAAAGATAATGTCGGATCCATCCTCCACCACCGACTGATAGAAGTATCCCTTACGGATATATTGTTCCAGGCTCTTCATAAAACCCTAGATGCCGGCCGCCTCCATTTCCTTCAGGTAGCGATACAGCGACGACTTGCCTATGTCAAGCCTTCGGGCCACATCCAGTACATTGTTGTCGTATTTATCGAGGTGGTGCCTGATAATTCTATACATATATTCCTGCATCGTCATCTCCTGGTACAGGAACGACTCGGCCGCGCGGTGCTGTTGAAGCTGATGTCTTGGGCTTTTATTTCGTTGTCGCCAGCCATCACTGCGGCCAATTCAATGATCGACTTCAGTTCTCTGATGTTTCCGGGAAACGGATACTGGATAAGTTTTTCTTGCGCCTCCGGACTTACCTTGAACTTCGAAAGCTGGTTCTCTTTGGCGAAATTGTCGAGGAAGAACTTGGCGATAAGGATCACGTCGTTGCCGCGGTCGCGTAGCGGAGGGAGGTTGACAGGCAGGCCAAGCAACCGGTAGTAAAGGTCTTCGCGAAAGCGGCCTGCCTTCACTTCTTCGGCAAGGTTTTTATGTGTGGCTGAAATAATACGTACATCGAGTTTCACCACCTGGTTGGCGCCGATGCGGGTCACCTCGCGTTCCTGCAGTACCCGTAGCAGCTTGGCTTGCAGGTTAGGGTCCATCTCGCCGATTTCGTCAAGAAAAATTGTGCCGCCTTCGGCCTCTTCAAACTTCCCGATACGCCTTGTAACGGCGCCGGTAAATGCTCCCTTCTCATGTCCGAAAAGCTCGCTTTCGATGAGCGTTGCGGGAACGGCCGCGATGTTGACGGCTACGAATGGTTTATTTTTCGTTTCGAGTTGTAGTGTATCGCCTTAGCAACCAGCTCTTTACCAGTGCCTGTTTCTCCGGAAATGGAAACCGAAATGTTGGTGTTCACTGCCTTTTCCAACATGTCGAAAACGCGCTTGATGGCAACGCTTGTGCCTATGATGCTCTTCTCGAATTCGTATTTTTCGGAAATCTCCTTTTTCAGATGGTCGATTTCCCTGATCAGCGACGATTTGTTGCGCGCATTGTTGATTGAAGTAAGTACGCGGTCCTTTGTTTCCTGGTCTTTGCTTATGTAGTCGTATGCCCCCGACTTAAGAAGTTCTACCGCTGTGCCTATCTTTTCCTGGGCCGATATGATGATGACGTTGATGTTGGGATCGTAGTTCCTGATCTGGTTTAGAATCTTCTCGCCGGGAATGTCGGGCAGCGAGTAATCCAGCGTGATCACCGAAGGGTTTTTATCCAGGTTGTCGATGCACTCCTTTCCAGTGGTGTAGAATTCAACTTCGTAGTCGGGTTAAGACTTAGGACGTATTTTAAGAATTTGCTATAGGCCGGGTCGTCTTCAACAACGAATATTTTTACTGGGTCCTTTTCGTACATTCCTACTGTTGGTTTTGATCCACCTCAAATTAATCGATTTTTCTGTATATGCCGTGAAAAAATTACAAGGGTAGGTTAGGGGCTGGCACAGCGCTCTTGTAATCGGCAACAATTACGAATTTAGCGTTTATAACAGGGTATTTTCGATTTATTTAAGCAAAATTTGTATGCGGGGTTTAGAGATGCAGCCAATGATTCAGGAATTCACCCGATTGAATGACTCAGAAGTGGAGCTTATGCTAAAGGCTCCCATGCTGGTGTGTATTCTGATTGCAGGTGCAGATGGCAAAATTGACAGGAAAGAAATCAAGGAAGCCATTGCCACGGTGGAGAAGCAACTGGCGGTAAAGTCACCTTTGACCAGTTATTTCAGAGAGGTGGCTCAGGATTTTGAAGACAAACTGAAGATCCTCATCCAGGGTTATCCCTATGAATCGTCGCAGCGCATACCACTTTTAGTAGAAGAACTTGGCGGCATCAATGAAATTCTCACAAAGCTCAGTCGCGAGTTCGCGCAGGAGTTCTACCAGATGCTGAAGAACCTTGCCGAAAAGGTAGCCTCTTCTTCCGGTGGCTTGCTTGGTTACAAGAGCATTGGCGCCGAGGAAGCCAAGTACCTGCAGCTTCAAATGATTCGTAACCCTTCTATCCACTAAAATCAGCCCGCCCGGAAATTTTGGTTATTGATCCTATTTGATACATTTTGCATTGCCTTCGGTAGTGTAAAATGTCCAGATCTATCTTTGCAAGTGCAGTCATTCCGCTACGCCTCGTGTTTCTCATGTGGATGGGGTATTTTATTCAAATCACTTACAGTTGGACGCTGTCGTACCTGGGCATATTGCCGCGCGAACCGATTGGCCTGATAGGTATATTCACGGCGCCGCTGGTACATGCCAATATCCTTCACCTGGTTTCCAACACCATACCCATGGTGTTTCTCGGAACGGTGCTTTTCTATTTTTACCCCAACATCGGCCGGGCTGTTTTTTATCGATCCTATTTTTTGACGAACATCCTTGTCTGGCTCTTTGCGAGGCCGGCCAACCACATCGGTGCCAGCGGTGTTGTATACGGACTTGCATTCTTCCTCATTTTCTTCGGGTTTTTCAAGCGAGATTTTCGCTCCATCTTTATTTCTATTGTAATTTTGATCACGTATGGAGGCGTATTTTATGGTGTGTTGCCGACTGATCCCAGCGTGTCCTGGGAGTCGCATTTTGCCGGTGCGCTGGTGGGCTTGTATACAGCGGTTGTTTTTGGAACTAAAAAATATGATTGATCGATGGACGCGCAGGTAAAGAAAATACTCACCGATGTAAGGGCACGGAAATTTGCGCCGGTGTATTTTCTGCAGGGTGAGGAGACATTCTATATTGATAAGATTGCCGGCTACATAGAAGAACACGCGCTGACTGACGCTGAGAAGGGTTTCAATCAGGTGGTGGTGTATGGCAAGGATGCGCCCATGGCCACCATCCTTACGCATGCGCGCCGGTACCCGGTAATGGCCGAGCGCCAGGTGGTGATTGTGAAAGAGGCCCAGGACATTGCCGACCTGAATAAGGAGACGGGCGCAAAACTGCTGCTCGACTATGTACAGAAGCCGGTGCCAAGCACGATACTGGTGTTTTGTCATAAGCACAAAAGCCTTGACAAGCGGCGTGAACTGGGAAAGAAAATCGACAAACTCTCGGTGTCCATCAACACAAAAAAGCTGTACGACAATCAGCTCCCCGACTTCGTAGCTGAGTACACGCGCGACAAGCAGATCGGCATCGACGATCAGGCCGTGCAGGCAATCTGCGAATATGTTGGCAACGACCTGCATCGCGTGGCAAACGAGATCGATAAGATGGCTATCGCGTTACCGGCGGGCCAGCACATTACAGTCGCTTTGGTGATGAGCCAGGTAGGAGTGAGCAAGGAGTACAACATCTTTGAGTTGCAAAAGGCGATCATTCGAAAAGATACGCTGCTCGCCAACCGCATAGTAAACTACTTCGAAAGCAATACCAGGAAGAACCCGATGATACCTGTTGTGGCCTTCCTGTTCTCGTTCTTCAGCAAACTACTGATGGCGAGCCAGGCTCAAGATAAGAGTGAGAAGGGTCTTGCTAGTGCGCTGAAAGTGAGTCCTTATGCGGTGCGCGACTATAGTTCAGCTTTACGCCAATATCCACTGGAAAAGATACTAAACAACATAGCCGCGTTGAAAGAAACCGATCTGAAGCTAAAGGGGGTCAACGCAGGCAGTGCAGGTGAAGGACAGATATTCCGCGAGCTGGTGTACCGATTGATGCACACTTGACGAATTCAATAACCCGATTATTGATATATTAACGCATAACTTTTTTAACTTTTGAGTCCATGCATGAAGAAGGCTGGGCTATTTTTTCGACTCTAATTTTTGGCTTCTCTTTTGCAATATTTTTTAGAAGTCACAGTTTTACCCTTAACTCCCGTGCTATTGTGAAATTCAGGTATGGACTCCTCTGCTTGTTTGTTTGGCTTTATTCGTCTACTGTTTATGGGCAACAACCGCTGTCACAATCCCGGGCTGAGCAATTGTTCAGCACAGGCCGGCAGTTAATTGATCATGCTAACTATGGTGCTGCGCGCGAAGTATTCGACCAATATTTAAGTACAGCCTCCGGCAGCGACACAAGGCGGCCCGAAGCCGAATATTACCGGGCATTCTGCGCCCTCAAACTCAACCATACCGACGGCGAAAAACTTGTCAGTAACTTTATTGACGACAATCCCTCGAACCCGCGCGCAGCCACGGCGTATTTCGATATCGCCAATTTCTTCTATGAAGAGAATAACTACGCAAAGGCGATCAAGTATTACAAGAAAGTGACGTTTCCTGCGCTCACTTCCGATCAGCAGAGCCAGGCCCACTTCAACTTGGGCTACAGCCTTTTTACCCAGAAGCAACTTTCGGAGGCACTTGAGCAGTTTAATTTTGTAAAGAAGCAAAGCAACGCATATTCGCCCGCCGCCAGTTATTATGCAGGCTTCATTGCCTACAACAACGGGCAGTACAACGAGGCGCTTACCGATTTGAAGCGGGCGGAAACAAGTCCATCGTATGCGTCCGTGGTCCCTTACCTGATTGCCAACGTATACTACGGCCAGCACAAGTACGACGAACTGATCGCCTATGCGGCGGTACTCAAGAACCGGAAAGACGTAGGCAACCAGAAAGAGATTTCAATGCTGGTGGCCGATGCTTATTATTTTAAGAAAGACTATGCGAAGGCTGTTGCAGCTTACGAAGAGTATTTGTCGGAGAAGCCCGACAAGGCGGAGAGCGCCCTTCTCTATCGTGCAGGCTATGCCAACTATGCGTTGAATCAGGATGCGAAGGCAATCGACTACCTGCGCAAGGCCGCGGGTAACCCCGACTCTACCAGCTATTACGCATCCTATTACCTGGGTGTCTTGTACTTGAAAAAAGGTGACAAGCTATACGCCTCCAATGCGTTCGACTATGCGCGCAAATACAAGGGCGATCAAAAACTGGTGGAAGAGAGCACCTTCCAGTTCGCCAAGGTTTCGTACGATCTCGGCAAGCCCGACGTGGCCATCGCAACCTTTGAGCAGTTCCTGAAAGATTTCGCGCCAGTAGCCACCAGGTTGAGGTGAAGGAATGGCTGGCGCAGGCTTATGTAAATGGCAATAACTTTCACAAAGCCATTGAGTACATTGAGGCCCTGCCGCGACGCAACCCGGCTATTGACCAGGCCTACCAGAAAGCAACCTACCTGCGTGGCACAGAGGCCTTCAACATGGGGCAATATGCCGACGCGGTGCAAAACTTCGAAAAATCGTTGGAGTACCCGCTCGACAAAGGGTTTGTTGCACTGGCTGCTTTTTGGGAGGGGGAGGCATATTCGATCGGGGAAAAATATGACGAAGCCATTGGCGCTTACCTTCTGGTTTTAGGGTTGGGCGCGCCGGCAGATAAAGAGATTATTGCCAAAACACGGTATGGAATCGGTTATGCCTACTTCAATACCAAGGCATACGACAAGGCACTTGTAAACTTCCGGGAGTTCGTTAACAACAGCAACAAGAGCACACCTAATTATGTGGACGGTCTTGTTCGTCTCGCCGACTGTTACTACGTGCGCAAGTCATACGAAGATGCCATCCGATATTTTCCATGGCCCGCAATATTGGTTCGGCTGACAATGATTACGTGTTGTTGCAGACGGGCGTGATAGCAGGCATTCAAAGAAAGTATGGTGAGGCGCGCACCAACCTCAGCGCCCTGATACAAAGTTATCCGAAGTCTCCGTACCGCGACGAGGCGCTGTACCAGCGCGCTCAATTCGAGATTGAACAAGGCAATTACCAGCCGGCAATCGACGGCCTTTCAATACTGATACGCGACAGCCGAAGCTCACCCTATGTGCCATATGCGTACATGCGCCGGGCGGTTTCGTACTTCAACCTTAGCCAGTACGACAAAACAATAGGCGACTATTCAATTGTAATCAACCAGTTTTCCAATCACCCGCGGCCAAAGATGCCTTGCTCCCCTTGCAGGAAGCATTGAAC
>JAAURZ010000050.1 GCA_012031955.1 Bacteroidia bacterium | reverse complement strand
ATAGAAGAACTTGATTATTGCTAATATAGGCCATGGCATGCCATGATCGTGCTGAATGCCCTGGATGCCCTGGTAGAGAACTTCCTTTTTGTCCGGCACATCGTCGCCGTTGTCGTCGGTGAAAACAAACACATTCGGACTACACGATACAATCACCTTATTGCCGAGCACGCAAATGCCCAGCGCGGCGTTCACATCTGTGCCTTGATAAAAGACTTTCGATTTGTCGGCGACGCCGTCGCCATCAGTGTCTTCAAGAATCATGATACGGTCGCCTGCCTCTTTCACCGGGTTCTTCGGGTTAAGTTCGTTGCGGTAGTTGTACGCTTCGCATACCCACACACGGCCACGTGCGTCGACGTCGATGTTGGTCGGATTGGAAAACATAGGTTCCGAGGCGAACAACGTGACGGTAAGCCCCTCATGAGCCTTGAGGTCAGCCAAAGAGGTGGAGGGTGAATGCTCGGACTTTTCCTCCTTGTTGCAGTTAGTGAGAAGCAGGAAGCAGGCGGCCAGTGCAATGGCGGATATGCGCATAAAGAGTGGTTTTTGATTAGCAATTCAAAAGTTAGACAGTTGTTCAAACTTATCCAATCAGCGGCGCACTACTGCTTCTTCTCTTTGGTAAGGTCGGAAAACAGGCTGTTGAACAAAGACAAAATGAGGCTGAACACCAGCGCCCACAGGAAGCCGTCTACCTTGAAGCCGTCGACGAAATAATCGACCAGCAAGATCATGAGCGCATTGATCACCAGCAGAAACAGGCCCAGGGTAACAACTGTGATGGGAATGGTAAGAATGATAAGGATTGGTTTCACGATCACATTCACGATGGCGAGCACCAGGGCCACCAACAGCGCGCGCCAGTAGTTGTCCACATCCACGCCGGGCAACAGGTAGGCGGTGAGCAGCACTGCCACGCCCGAAAGAAAGAAGCGTATAAGTCCATTCATATTGGATACTAAAATGGTTAATTTTGATGGATGTAAAAAGGGTGGCTTGGGCAAACACCGGAGAACTTTATGCCCGCACCAGGCAGCAAATGTCAAAGTTTAGTGAGATATAGCGAGTAAAACTGAGGAGTATCGTGTACGCGATAGTTGACATTGAAACCACGGGTGGCTATGCGGAACATCACCGCATAACGGAGATAGCAGTATTTCTGCACGACGGCATGGGCGTTACCAATGAGTATCACACCCTCATTAACCCCGGTCGCAACATTCCATACTATATCACGGGCCTCACGGGCATTACGCAGGAGATGGTTTTTGGCGCGCCCACATTTGCCGAGATCGCGCAAGAGCTTCTCAAGACACTCGACGGCAGGATATTCGTGGCGCACAATGCACATTTTGACTACTCTTTCCTGAAAAAGGAATTTGAATATGCGGGACTTAGCTGGCAGGCCAAGAAACTTTGCACGGTACGCCTTAGCCGCAAGATCATACCTGGCTTGCGCTCATACAGCCTGGGTAGCCTTGCCGAAAGCCTGGGAGTAGGCATTCGCAACCGGCACCGCGCCGGCGGCGACGCGTCGGCCACGGTCAAAATATTCGACCAGCTTTTGCGCCGCGACCGCGACAACTACATAGTGAAGGCGCTGAAGCGGAACTCGGGCGAAACCATACTGCCGCCCAACCTGCCGAAAGAGGAGTTTGACAGGCTGCCCGCCAAAGCCGGTGTTTATTATTTCCTCAACAAGCGCAACCACGTGATCTACGTGGGCAAAGCCAACAACATCAAGAAACGTATTGCCGGCCACTTCACCGGCGAAGCACGCGAGTGGAGCCGCTCCAAGATCAGAGACGAGATACACCACGTGCGCTACGAACTTACCGGCAACGAAATGATCGCGCTCATTCTTGAGTCGCAGGAGATAAGAAGGCTGTGGCCGAAATACAACCAGGCGCAGAAGTTCAGGACCGAGGAGTGGGGCATCTACAACTACGAGGACCGCAACGGCTATTACCGGTTCGCGGTTAACCTGGTGGCGCGCGGGTCGCAGCCGCTCATTCGATTCAGCACGAAAGGTGATGCCTGGAATTTTCTATGGGAAAAAGTGAGGGCGTTCGACCTTTGCCCCAAACTCAGCGGACTTCAAGTTTCCAAAGGACTTTGCTTCAGTTATCAAACCGCGGAGTGCAAGGGTGCCTGTCAGGGCATTGAGAAGACAAAGAAATACAACAAGCGCATCGAGAAAGCGATACAGTCGTTTCATGCCGAAGGCGAAACGGTGGCCATCATGGGCCGCGGCCGCGACGCCAAAGAACGGTCGCTGGTGCTGGTGAACAAGGGGAATTTTGTTGGCTTCGGATTCCTGCAGCGCGACGTGGCGATCGGCACGTTTGCCGAAGCGCGGCAGCACGTGCGCAACGGCGTGGAGACACCCACAGTACAAAACCTGATCAACTCCTACTTACAGAACCCGCGCGCGCCGAGGTGATCACATTTGCCGACTAACCGCGGTAGGCCTTGCGTCCCTGCACACCCGGGTACAATTGCGGTACAGGGTCGCTTTGGAAAATCTGTTTCGTTTCTACGTTCATCATCGACAGCACGCCCGACCACCCGGCGCCAGTGTCCATCATCCAAACTTCGCAGGCATGCACAGGATGTTGCGCTTTCATCACCGTATGGCCCACGTAAATTTCATCGTAAGAAGTAAGTGGTGCTTCTTTGCCTTGCGACTTGTCGTACAAAGCCGTTTGCACCAGCTCGCGGTCCCACAAAAAAACCTCGTGGTCTTGTTGCTCCAGACCCAGGTAGAATTTTATACCCGCATGAACAAAAAGCTTGTTGTCTTCCAGGAAATACAAATGCGCTTTATCCAGGAATTGGATGTGTGATTCCGGCACACCGGTGTACTGGTACGAGGCAATTGTTTCGCGGCCACCCTGCTTCAACCACAAGTCTTCAGCGACGCCGTATTTCATCCACTGCAGGGCGAGGTAGTCGTGGTTGCCGAGCAGATATACCAGGTGGCGAATGCGCATCAACGCGTCTATCGCGTCTCTTGTGTCGGGCCAACCGTCGCACACGTCGCCGAGCGCGATAAGGCGGTCATGTTCGTAATCGAAACCTGATCGTTGCAGGCACTGTTGCAGGGCGCGGTGGGCGCCATGAATATCGCCGATCACAAAAGTATTCTTCCAGGGTGTGCCTTGAGACATTGTGGTAAAATGGCAACCTAATAAATTATGCGTTTGGTAGTTCGCCGGTTGATCCCTTCAATGGTGGTGTTTGTCGGATGGAGCAGCTTGTTTTACAGCCATTTATCACAAAAATTTCCGCTAAATCTCTATAATTGCGCTACTTTAGCACTTTACCCTGGAAGCAGAATATGGAATCAGTTGCAGTAGAAAAACAGCAGGAGCACAAGGAGAAGATCAAGCAAGTAATCGCGGAAGTAGGCAAGGTGGTGGTGGGCCAGGAGTACATGGTAAACCGGCTCCTCATCGGATTGTTTACCAACGGCCATATTCTTTTGGAAGGCGTGCCCGGCCTGGCGAAGACACTCACCGTGAGTACGCTCGCGCAAGTGCTGCACCTCGACTTTCAGCGCATTCAGTTTACGCCGGACCTGTTGCCTGCCGACCTCATCGGCACGATGATCTACAACCAGAAGGAGGGCAAGTTTGAAGTGAAAAAGGGCCCCATATTCGCCAACATCATTCTTGCAGATGAAATTAACCGCTCCCCTGCCAATGGTGCAGTCGGCACTGCTTGAGGCCATGCAGGAAAAGCAAGTGACGATCGGCGAAACCAGCTTCAAGCTCGACCGGCCCTTTCTGGTGCTGGCCACGCAAAACCCGGTAGACCAGGAAGGCACTTACCCGCTGCCCGAGGCCCAGGTAGACCGCTTTATGATGAAGGTGTTTGTAGACTACCCCACCAAAGACCAGGAGATGGAGATCATGCGGCGTATCGCCAACATGAAATTCGATTTTACGGTGAACACGCTGCTTACGAAGGAAGAAATATTCGATATACGCGACCAGGTAAACAAGGTGACGATATCGGAATCACTCGAGCGCTATATAATTGAGCTGGTATACGCCACGCGCAAGCCGCTGGAGTACAAGCTTACCGAACAGGCTCCCTACATCCAGTTTGGCGCGTCGCCGCGCGCGAGCATTAACCTGAACCTGGCGTCGAAAGCATACGCCTACATGGACGGTCGCGACTATGTGTTGCCCGAAGACATCAAAGAAGTGGCACTCGATGTGATGAACCACCGCATACTGCTCAACTACGAGGCCGAGGCGGACAACGTGCGTACGGCGGACATCATTAAAGTGTTGCTCACCAAGGTGCCCATCAGCAGGTAATTGACATCGCACACCATTCTTAACAATTTTTTAAAATGAAACAACGACGCGTCCCTTGTGGCCGCTGGCGTCATTTTCTCTTCTTGCGCGAGCCGGCCACTGGGGCGCGCTTAACATTGTCATAATTATTTCTTCACGTTCTTTAACAATTTGGTAAACCAGGTGTGTCCTTGGTTTAACATTAGTTACCCACCTTTGAGCCAGTTCTCTAGGACACCTAAAGACAAAAGAAATTGACCACGGAATTGCAGCGCACAGGTCCTACATCCAGTGTGATGAAAACTGCCTGTAGTCACCGGGTCTTATCCAAAAAACTTATTTTAAACATGAAAAAATTCTTATCCATGATTGCCATCGCCGCTTTGGTAACTTCGTTCTGGGCGTGCGATGATGAAGACCCGATACCAGACGGCCCAGGCATCACGGCTCCCACCGGTGTAACTAATGTACTGGTAAATGAGGATGCTACAGTTTCTTTTACAGTAAGCACACCGGGTGGTTACAAGTCGTCATCAGTTACGGCTACTGGTGGAACCGCTGTAGTGGCTACTGAACCGGCGGCAGGCGCAACAAGCGGCGCAGTTACAGTGACTTTTTCGGCTGGCGATAGCGATGGTGCTGGTAGCGTCACGCTTACGGTAACCGACGACAACGACAAGACTGATTCTGAAACCGCCGTATTGAATGTTACTGAGTTCGAAACCATCGACGTTAACTTTAATATCACCGCTAATACTACCTGGGAAACCGGCAAAATCTACATCTTGAGAGGCCGTATTACAATCACAAACAACGCCACACTCACGATTGAGCCAGGTGTTATTGTAAAAGGAGATGCTGGAACAGATGCCAACGCAAAGGCGCTGATAGTAGCAAGAGGTTCAAAACTTATGGCGGAAGGTACGGCCAACAGCCCGATTATCTTCACGTCTATACAGGATCAGATCAATCCCGGAGAGATCGAAAGCCCTAACCTGGACCCCGATCAAAGCGGACTTTGGGGCGGAGTGATCGTACTGGGCAAAGCGCGTATTTCTACGACAAGTGGCGGTGTGCAACTTACCGAAGCGCAGATCGAGGGCATACCCACTTCCGATCCTAACGGATTGTATGGTGGAAATGACGATGCTGATAACTCAGGTGTCCTGAAATATATCTCGATTCGCCACGGAGGTACGCTGATCGGTTCTGGTAACGAAATCAATGGCCTCACCTTAGGTGGCGTTGGCTCGGGAACTGTGATCGAAAACATTGAAATCGTAGCTAACCAGGATGACGGTATCGAGTGGTTTGGCGGCACAGTATCTGTAAAGAACGTAGTGATCTGGAATTCATACGACGACGGTCTTGACACAGACATGGCTTGGAATGGTACCTGCGACAACTTTATTATCGTTGCCCCCAACACCGGTAGCGCTTTCGAACTGGACGGCCCCGAAGGCACTTACATCAATGCTACTACTCCTAATCACAAGTTCATTAACGGAACTGTGTACGCAGGTGCGAACATTGCCGACCTGATCGATTTTGACCTCAACAGCAACGTGGAAATGGAGGATATCTATTTTTATGGATTTGCCAACGCGACGTCGGTTAAGGAATATGCTGCCATGATCGCTTTTGCCGGAAGTACTTCGTATGCGGCTAGCTTCGAGCATACACTTGCCGGAGCGACTACCCCCGATGCTGCCGTTGTGTTTGCGGGCATCCCGGCAGGTGAGTTGACAGCGGTTGCGGCCAATGCCAATACAGTAGGCGCAGATGCCTCTGTATTTGGATGGACTTGGGCCCGCGTATCAGGTGCTTTGCCCGATATCGGCCTTTAACATTAACGTAACAATTTCATAACAGAGCCTGCCTCTAACCAGAGGCAGGCTTGTTCTATTTTGCGGGATAATTCAACGCTGCTTCGAAATCACTGCTTCATGATTAGACTTCGCTTTCTGCTGATATTCTTAGGCCTTATTGGGTCTTTGTCATTTGGTTTTGCTCAAAAGGGCGTCATAAGAGGTTCGGTATTTGACGATGCGACAGGTGAGGCGCTGATCGGAGTTTCAGTGCAGATCAAGGGTACTTCTACAGGTAATGTCACCGATTTCGACGGTAAGTTCACAATCGCGGTTGATCCGGGTACGTACGATCTGCAGGTTTCGTACATCTCTTTTCAAACAATGGTCATTAGCGGTGTTAAAGTAACAAGCGGCGAGGTGACTCTGATAGACAATATTCGTCTGAAGGAAGATGTTCAAACCCTGGAAGCGGTGGTTGTAACCGCAGAAACCATCCGGGACTCCGAGGCCGCACTCCTGACCGTGAAGAAAAAAGCCGCCAACCTGATGGATGGCATATCAGCGGTCAAGTTCAGACAGATTGGCGACTCGGACGCATCGGAAGCGGTAAAAAGAGTTACGGGTGTTTCGGTTGAAGGTGGCAAATACGTTTTTGTGCGCGGGCTGGGAGATCGCTACACAAAAACAACACTAAATACAGTCGATATACCAGGGCTGGATCCGGATCGCAACAGTATCCAGATAGATATTTTTCCAACCAATCTTATCAACAACATTGTAGTCCTAAAATCATCCGTTGCCGAAATGCCGGCGGATTTTACAGGCGGTGTAGTAAACATCGAGACGAAGGATTTCCCGGACCAGAAAGTGTTCAACGTATCCTTTGGATTATCATTTAATCCATCGATGCACTTTCGCAACGACTACTTCATGTACGATGGAGGCAAGACCGACTGGTTAGGCTTTGATGACGGCGGCAGAAAGTTACCGGCCGGCGCGTTCAACACACCCTTCCCCTCCGTTGGCACCGGGGCCTCCGATCAGGAGATAAGCGGTTTTCTGAAAGGTTTTAACAAGAACCTTTCGGCTCAAAACAAGTCCAGCTTTATGGATTTCAACCTCGGGTTTTCAGCCGCCAACCAAAAGAATTTCAAGAACGGTCATAGCCTTGGCTATATTTTCTCAACCACCTACAAGAGTTCAACGATATTTTATGATGATGCCGTATACGGCGAGTACCAGCGCCCCGCAGCATCCGACGAATATGAATTGATCTATGCGACTGTTCAAACCGGTGAAGTGGCGGAGCGGAACATTCTGCTCGGTACGCTCGGCGGGCTCGCATACAAGACCCATCAGTCGAAGTACAAGCTGGCTGTGCTCCACCTGCAGAACGGTGAATCAAAGGCGGCCAGGTTTTTTATTGACGACAATGGAAGTGCCACGGGAAAATCAGGCTTCACGGCAAGTACCGACAACCTCGAATACAGCCAACGAGGTGTCACCAACATTTTGCTAAACGGTGAGCACTACAACAAGGATAAGACCTTCAGTATTGACTGGCGTTTGTCCCCCACATTATCAAAAATAGAAGAGCCGGACATCAGGAAAACCGCCTTTACGTATACTTCATCAGATACGGTTTTCAGCCCCGGTGCAGCGGGCTATCCTACGAGGATATGGAGAAATCTCGAAGAAGTTAATGCAGTTGCTAAAGTTGATTTCAAAAAAGAGCACAGTTGGCTTGGAAAGGGTTCTGTCCTTAAGTTTGGTCTGAGCTATGTTTTCAAGGAACGCGACTACGAAATTTTGAAGTACAACCTGCAATTCTTCGGGACCCAGCCCGAATATAACGGCAACCCCGAAGTTGTGCTCGATGACGAATACCTGTACCCTAACGGCTCGGTCTATTTTGCGTCGGGAAACACCACCCCAAACTCAAACGCCTACAACTCCACGGTGAGCAATGCCGCGGCATATGTCTCTAATCAATTCCAGTTTAGCGACAGGTTTAAAGCCATTGTCGGCGTGCGTGCCGAGAAATATATACAGCGACATACCGGCAGGGATATCGCCTATGCCAGTGGTAACACCGAAGACGGCAAGAACCTCGATAATGCAAAGGTGCTCGACGAATTGAATCTCTTCCCGTCGGCCAACATCGTGTACGCGCTTACGGATGATCAAAACGTAC
Source organism: Bacteroidia bacterium (assembly GCA_012031955.1). The sequence goes on along the minus strand of JAAURZ010000050.1, from coordinate 1,164 downwards.
GCGTTTCATATTCAAGAACCGTTGCGCGCCCTTCGTTCAAGGAGCTTTCGTTTGCCCAAATCCTCGACCCTGTTTCTAACCGAATCTTCAACGGAGCGCTTTTTACCTATCCGGACTGGGATGGGAATCTCAAGCAGACGCTTATAGACAATTTTGACGTGCGTTGGGAAATGTTTCAACAGCGTGGTCAGCTTCTCTCCATAAGTGCGTTCTACAAAAAATTCGATGACCCGATTGAACTGATAAGAATACCGACGGCACTAACGAACAACGAGTTTCAACCAAGAAACGTCGGCGACGGTACGGCCATAGGCGCAGAATTTGAATTCAAGAAGTCGTTTGGCTTCCTCACATCCCTTCTGAATAATCTTTTCGTAAGTGGCAATATAACTGTTGTTAAATCTGCGCTCGACATGTCGGACACCGAATTTAATGCAAGAAAAGAGTTTGAAAAAGATGGTCAAACCCTTGAGCGGACCCGTGAAATGTCAGGCCAGGCGCCTTACGTGGTAAATCTCGGACTTTCCTATGAGGACGCCGAGTTAGGATTCGATGGAGGTTTTTTCTATAACGTGAATGGCCCCACCTTAACGGTAGTTGGCGGTGGCCTGTTTCCGGATGTGTACTCCGAGCCATTTCACAGTCTTAATTTCAACATGAACAAAGGTATTGGCAAGGAAAAGAAAGTGACCCTCACACTGAGCGTATCAAACATACTGAACGACGCCAGGGAACATTTTTTCACCGGCTACGAAGCAGACAAGCAGTACTACACGAAGTTTAATCCTGGCACCTCGTTTGGTTTTGGCTTCAAGTACAGCCTGTAGTACTTGGCATAAGAAGACAATTTGGTGGGCTCACCCACTTTAAGATACTCAATCATTAATTACACACATTCCTTCAAAAAGCCCGACCACCCGGTCGGCTTTTTTAGTGCGATTTGAAATATGAAAGTACTTTTATACATTTACGTAAGTACCAAGTCCCCTAAAGGGACGGCGCAATTAACATCCCGTTGGGTATAGTTCTCCATATGCTCATTTCATACTATGGCAGACCTCATTGAAAAGCTGGGCTTCTTGTCGGGTGGAGCGCGGTTGCGCCGCATTACGAGAAGCTGCAAATTAGCGCGATCGCATTTACCTTGATTCCGGACTTGATTTT
>JAAURZ010000049.1 GCA_012031955.1 Bacteroidia bacterium | reverse complement strand
AAAAAGTGGCCGACCACATCGACCATGTGGTAAAGCTGATCGGTATCGATCATGTGGGCATCGGCTCCGATTTCGACGGCGTGGGCGACAGCCTGCCACTGGGTCTGAAAGATGTTTCGGCCTATCCCAACCTCATTTTCGTGCTGCTGAAGCGCGGTTATTCGCCGGAAGACATCGAAAAAATATGTTACAAGAATGTGTTCCGTGTATGGAACGAAGTGATCAGTGTTTCGAAAAAAATGCAATCGTAGCAAAAAATTGAGCAGTTGCCCTTGGGCGATGCGCCGTTGCCAGCTATATTTCTACCGAACCGGACCCTATGAGGGAAGCAGCTTTTGTGAAAAGAAACCAGCACCGCTGGCAAGCAATTGAAAAGGAATTGCGGCCGGGGGTGCGGATAACACCCGACCGTCTTGCCGAGATATTTATCCAACTCACAGACGATCTCTCTTTCGCGCGCACGCAGTACCCCGATAGCCGCACGGTGACGTTTCTCAATACGCTCGCTTCGAAAATTCACCTCGAGATATACAAGAACAAACGCGAACACACCAATCGCGTCGTCAACTTCTGGAAGTATGAACTCCCCCGTGTTATCTACAACGTGCGGAAGCCGCTGCTATACTCTTTCCTTATTTTCGGCGTCACTACCCTCATTGGCGTGGTGTCGTCACTTTTCGACGACACATTTGTGCGCCTCATACTCGGCGACTTCTATGTGAACAAGACGCTGCAGAATATTGAAAGCGGTAACGCCACCGCCATCTATGGCTCGTCGCAGCAACTGGACATGTTTGCGCAGATCACGGTCAACAACATTTTCGTGAGCTTTAAGGCATTTGCGTTTGGCTTGTTTACGTCGATTGGCACCGGCTACTATCTTTTCGTGAACGGGCTGATGCTTGGCGCGTTCCTCACCATGTTTTACAATGAAGGCCAACTGGCGCAGGCCGCGCCGGTCATCATGTTGCATGGCACCATCGAACTGACGTCGATCGTGATCGCCGGCGCCGCCGGCATCGCCATGGGCAACGGCATCCTGTTTCCCGGCACTTACTCTCGCCTGGAAGGCTTCAAACGCGGCGCAATGCAGGGTCTCAAGATCGTGATGGGCCTGGTGCCGTTCTTTATAGTGGCCGGCTTCATTGAATCATACGTAACACGCTTTGCTTTTATGCACTGGAGCCTGAAGGCAATTGTCATCGGCGCGTCCGCATGCGTGATGATATACTATTTTATAATCTATCCATTCCGACTTCATAAACATGCAACACGATACAATCCTGGTATTTGAAGACGCGAGAAATTTCAGCTCGACAGTCAATGCCACGTACTTCTTTCTTAAGCAAAACTTCAAGGCATTTGCAAAAAGCCTGTTGTTTATTGCCGGTCCCGCGGTGTTGCTGGCGGGCGTACTTTTCGCCGAAATGATCGGCAGGATGTTCTCCGCGGCAGACACTTTCAACGAGTACGCACCCACGCCCATGGGCATGGCATCATATTTTTCGTCGGGCGAGTTTTTTCTTCAGATTTTCGGCGCACTCATATTTGCGCTCGTCGGCGGCGTGCTTACAATCTCCACTACCTACGGTTTCCTCATCGCCTACAAACGCAAACAAAGCACCCACATACAGGTGAACGAGGTATGGACAGAAGTGAAAAAGTTGTTCTGGACCAATTTCGCCAACGTGTTCCTCTATTACATCGGCCTCATACTTGGAGCATTGCTGTTGGCCATACCGTTGTTTCTTCTTACGGCGGTAGCAGGGCTCATCCACCCCGCTCTCAGTGTAATCTTCGCTTTCGCCTACTACATTGTCCTCATTGCGCTGACGATCTATTTTTCGATGGTGTTCATCATTACCAACTACGAGCGCACAGATTTTTTTACTGCGCTGGGCAGGCTGTTCAAACTCGGCCGCGGAAAATTCTGGAGTATCATCGGCGTGGGCGGCATCAATTTGTACGTGCAAACTATTTTTTCCTACTTTTTCCTGATCCCGTGGTACGTCTACAGCCTCATGGTGGAATTTCACACCGTTACCCCGGTAGCGCAGAACGGGCCGTCCACTGCCTTCATTGTATTCATGACCGTGTTCATGATGTTTTACTTCATGTCCAACGTGCTGCTGTATGCGTTGCCGCTTGTAGGCCTCGCGTTTCAATATTTCAGCCTCGTGGAATTCAAAGAATCGAGAGGTTTGCTCGGCAAACTGAAAAACTTTGGTGAGCAACCGCTCGCCACCAGCCTTGAGCATGAGGACTATTAGATTCATATTGCTGCACCTGCTGCTGGTGTTGAGCCTGGCGGCCGGCGCCCAGGATGCCGACAGCACCGAGGCTGCCGATGAGGTCGTGGATTTTGATTTGGAAGAACGGGAGTATAACAACGACGACAAACCTTACTTCAACCGTTTCGACACCACCGTTGTAACGGAACGCCCGTTCGATGCGCAGCAGATCGAACAGATGCGCGAAGATCCCGAGTTGACGTATGGCGAAACACGCGCTGCCATCAGCCTTTGGGATCGCTTCTGGATTTGGTTCGGGCAAATTCTCAGCGACTTGTTTGGCTCCGCTGCCACGGTAAACTGGCTGCGTTTATTCATCTACGCGTTGCTGCTCGTAGGACTTATTTACGTGATCATCCGCCTGCTCAAGATTGACGCGCTTAAAATATTCTATGGCGCCACGGAAGCCAAGAAAATAAGGCACCTTGTTATCGACGAGAACATACACGAGATGGACTTTGAGAAATTGCTGGCCGACGCCATACAATCAAAGGAACACAGGCTCGCCGTCCGCCTGTTTTTTTTGTACGGCCTCAAAATGCTTTCAGACAAACAGCATGTGACCTGGGAGCCCGGCAAAACCAACCACGACTACCTGGTGGAGTTAAAGGCAGGCGAGGTGAAGAGCGGCTTCAGCAGGCTCAACTATTATTTTGAATACACGTGGTACGGGCATTTCGATCTTCCGCCGGAGGCATTCTCACGAATCAGCGACTTGTTTAACCAGTGGAGGGGAAAGGTGCAGTGAAAAAGGAGTGGAAATATATCGCATTTCTTGGTATCGCCATTGTCATCTACGTGGTGATGAAGCTCATGAGTCCGCGCGAGCTCGACTGGACCATCACGTTTGGCAAGGAAGACAAGAATCCGTTTGGAGGATATGTGGTGCACGAACTGGCGTCCCGCATTTTTGAAGACAGCATGCACCACTCCATGCTTACACTCTATGAAATGTGCGACACCATCCAGTCACCTTCGTCGTTCGTAAGCTTGTCGATGGACTTCTCGCCCGGCATGAGGACCTCGATGCGCTGCTCGACAATGTAAGCCACGGGGGCAGCGCATTCATCTCCGCTCAATATTTCTACGGAAAAATACAGGACACGCTGCACGTACGCACCTACGATTACTTTTTCCACCCCGACAAGCAGGGCTTCTCGTACCAGCAGGACACCGCCGCGCTGGTCTTCAGAAACACATCGTACGACAGCGATGCGGAATACTTTTATCCGCGCAACAACATTCACAACTACTTTGTGGAATTTGACTCGACGCGTTCGCAGGTAGTCGCCACCAACGACCTCGACCTTCCGGTAACAATCAGGATGGCGTGGGGCAAAGGCTACCTTTATCTGAACAGTACGCCACTTGCCTTCACCAACGCGTACATGCTCTACAACAACAACCCCGAGTTTGCATCGCGTATACTGTCATTGCTTCCCGCAAGGCAGCCTGTGTACTGGACGGAGTTTTACCAAAGGGGGCGCCTGGAGGCTCAAACACCTTTGCGCTATGTGCTTACCACGGAGCCTCTTAAATGGGCCTACTACCTGGTGGCTTTCTCGCTGTTGTTATTCATGATATTCGAGGCAAAACGCAAGCAGCGGATAATTCCTGTTATTCCGCCGCTCACGAACACGAGCCTTGAGTTCGTGGAAACCATCGGGGCGCTGTATTTCCAGCACGCCGACCACACAGACATGGCGGAGAAAAAGATCAACTACTTCCTGGAATTCATAAGAAGTAATTACTGGGTAAACACGACCGTGATTAATACCGACTTCCTTCGCACCGTGGCGAAACGCTCCGGCAACAGCCTCGACGATGTAAAGAATTTGTTTCGCTATTTTCAGGAACTGGAAGGCAAGACAAAACTCACGGAAGAAGACCTCATCGAGTTGAACTCACAAATAGAAAAGTTTCATCAAGCAAAATCGTAGTTAACACGCATACAAAAATACCATGGAAGAAAATGCATTCGAAAATCGCGTAGACCTTACAGCGCTCAACGAAAATGTGCAAAAGATCAAGGACGAAGTAGGCAAAGTAATAGTGGGCCAGGAGCAGATGGTAACGCTGCTCATCACCGCCATACTGGCCGACGGCCACGTGCTGATAGAGGGTGTGCCTGGCGTGGCAAAAACCCTTACCGCCAAACTGCTGTCGCGCGTAGTGTCGGTAAAGTTCTCGCGCATTCAGTTCACACCCGACCTCATGCCGTCCGATGTACTCGGAACGTCTATTTTCAATGTGAAAACGTCCGACTTCGAATTCAAGGCCGGACCTATATTTGCGAACATTGTGCTGATCGACGAGATCAACCGCGCCCCGGCCAAAACACAGGCCGCGCTGTTTGAGGCGATGGAAGAACGACAAGTTACCATAGACGGTCACACCTACCGCCTGGGCCATCCGTACATGGTGGTGGCCACGCAAAACCCTGTGGAGCATGAAGGCACCTATCGCCTGCCTGAAGCACAGCTAGACCGCTTCCTTTTCAAGATACTGGTAGACTATCCCGACCTCAACCAGGAAGTGGCCATACTCAACGGACACCACGAACGCAAAGGCGACGAGGTAATGAACGTTGTGCAGAGCGTGCTCGACGCAGCCCAACTTGAAACATATCGCCGCACTGTACGGCAGATTCTTGTCGAAGCACCGCTCATCAGCTACATCGCGCAGATTGTGCAGGAGACACGATCCAACCCCGCCCTTTTTCTCGGTGCATCGCCGCGCGCATCTGTGGCCGTGCTCAACAGCGCCAAGGCTTTTGCGGCAATCAACGGCCGCGACTTCGTAACGCCGGAAGACATCAAGTTTGTGGCTCTGCCAGTGCTGCGGCACCGTGTGATATTGACACCTGACAAGGAAATGGAGGGTGTGAGCGCCGACGAGGTGGTGAAACAAATTATTGACAAGATTGAAGTGCCTCGCTAGTGAAAAAAATCAGGAACGTATACCTCGACAACCGGCTGTTCACAGCCATCGGCATATTGGTTGTATGCTTCCTGATCACTTTTATCCTTGACACGCCGGTTTTCATTCCTAAAATATTATTTCTGCTGCTGCTTGCCGCGCTGGCAACCGACCTGCTCATTTTATTTCGCGTAAGAAAAGGAATGATCGGCCATCGCTTTACAGCGGAAAAACTGAGCAATGGCGACGACAATCCGATTCGCATCTACCTGGAAAACCGTTATCCATTTCCGGTGAAGGTGCGCGTGATCGATGAGATACCACACCAGTTTCAACTTCGCGACCTGTTGTTCGACCTGGCGCTGAAGCCTGGCGAAACACGATCCATCGAGTACCACCTGCGGCCCGTTAAACGCGGCGAGTATCAGTTCGGCGCCGTAAACGTGTTTGTGAAGTCTGCCCTCGGTCTTGCAAGCAGACGCTTTGTGTTTTCGCACGACAAGATGGTGCCTGTGTACCCGTCGTACATCCAAATGCGCAAGTACGAACTGATGGCCATCAGCAACAGGCTCACCGAAGTGGGTATCAAAAAATAAGGCGCATTGGCCATAACATGGAGTTTGAACTCATCAAAGAGTATGTAGCTGGCGACGATTTCCGCACCATCAACTGGAAGGCATCCGCGCGCAAAAACAGCCTGATGGTAAACCACTACCAGGATGAGCGCTCGCAGCAGGTATACAGCCTCATCGACAAAGGCAGGGTAATGCAGATGCCTTTCGGCGGAATGAGCCTTCTCGATTACGCAATCAACGCGGCGTTGGTTATATCCAACATTGCGATAAGAAAATCTGACAAGGCCGGGCTCATCACCTTCCAGGATAAAGTGAGCACAACACTCGTCGCCAGCAAACGCAATCACCAGATGGCCGATATACTCGAGGTGCTGTACAATCAGAAAACCGCCTACCGCGAGTCCGACTTCTCTGCATTGTACACACACGTTCGTCGCAAAATTTCGCAGCGTAGTCTACTTTTGCTGTTCACCAATTTCGAGTCACTCTACGGCATGCAGCGACAGTTGCCTTTTCTAAAAAACCTGTCGGCGCAACATCTGCTGGTGGTCATATTTTTCGAGAACACGGAGGTGACTCGGTTGTTGCACGAGCCTGCCACCACGCTCAAGTCCGTCTATACCAAAACGATAGCAGAGAAATTTACCTACGAAAAAAAAGCTCATCGTGCGCGAGTTGAACAAGAACGGCATACAGACCTTGCTCACACCCCCCGAAAAGTTGACCGTTAACGCCATCAACAAATACCTGGAATTGAAATCCCGGGGCATGATTTAACCTCGAACGGGGTAGTTACAATTTTGCCATTTTAGTACATTTATAGGCTCAACCATTCGCTTATGCAAAGATTTTACTGGATTACCGTGCTGTTGTTAGGCTCAATGTTGACGGCCTATGCGCAAATGCCGAAGCCCATGATGATGAAGCCCAAGGCACCCATTATCTGTTATGGAAAGAAAGAAGACCAGCACGTGCACATACCACCGCCGGAGGAGTACCAGAGATTGGCCAATGCCGGCGCGCGTGTTCAAACCGCTACCTTCAACGTCACTTATGTTGGATTTGAAGGTTCGCCCGATGCCAAAGCTGCATTTCAAAAAGCAGTAGACATTTGGGCTACCCTGATTGACTCTCCTGTACCAATTAATATCAGAGCTGAGTGGCAACCGCTGGATGGCGATGTGCTCGGCGCCGCCATCTGGGGCACCGTACATGCAAACTTCAACGGCGCGCAACGCATCAACACGTGGTATCCCGCTGCACTGGCGGAAAAAATGGCAGGCGAAGAATTGAATGACGACGAACCGGACGTGTACGCGTTCTTCAACAGCACACTGCCCGAGTGGGATTTCGATCCCAACGTCGCTCATCCAGGCGAATACAGCTTTGTAACGGTAGTGCTGCACGAAATTGGTCACGGCCTTGGGTTTGTCGACTCCTACACAGTGTCCGGCTCGCAGGGCGTAGTCGGTGTACAAGACACGGGTGTGCCGATGATCTTCGATGCATTTATTCAAAACGGTTCCGGGCAAAATCTCCTCACCTCTTTCGATTCTCCGTCGGCGGCACTGGCCACGCAACTCACGAGCCAGTCGTTGTTCTTCAGCGCAACGACAGTGACCAACGCAAAACTCTACGCGCCCAGCACCTTCGACGGAGGTTCCAGCGTAGCGCACCTTGATGAGCTGACCTACAACGGCACCGCGAACGCGCTGATGACGCCTTCTATCGGTACCAACGAGTCGATCCTCGATCCGGGCTTGCTTGTCAAAAATGCATTCGCCGACATGGGCTGGACGTACACACGCATCAACCACACTGCGCTGCGCGACCAGGAAAATACGGCCGGACCTTACCAGGTGAAAGCGGTGATCACAAGTGAAAACGGACCCGTGGCCAGCCCAACTCTGGTCTACACCATTGGTGCAGGTGATGTAGAAGTGGCGATGACGCCTACAGGCACGGCTAACGAATATGCTGCTAACATTCCCGGCGCCGGGGCGGGCAGCTACGGCTATTTCATTCGCGTTGACGATGCGTCGGGCCGCACGTTTACTAATCCGGGCAAACTGATCAACCGAACTGAGAACACGCAGTTCTATTTTACTTTCAGTACAGGCACCGACACGGAAGCGCCCGTGATTTCGCACGTGCCCAAATCGTTTGTGCTCACCACGGACACGCAATTAAAAGTCGATGCCGATATCTCCGACAATGCATATCTCGCTGCCACCACAATAGAATACGCGATCAACGAAGTGACCCAAACGCCGATCAACATGTCGGCAGTTACGGCTGAAGTATCCTATACCGGCACCATTAACGTGGCGGGCCTCAGCGAGGGCGACATCGTCAAGTATAGAATTATGGCCACCGACAATGCCGCTGCGCCAAACTCGGCCACCGATCCTGCGACGGGCTTTCATGAAGTAAATGTAGTCGCACTCGCCGCCACCCAGGATAATTACAGCAACAACTTCAACTCAGCGAGCAGCGACTTTTTCGGAACTGGATTCAGCGTCACCACACCGTCGGGATTTGCCGACGGCGCCATTCATTCAATTCACCCGTATGTAAAAGGGGAGGGACAACCCAACGAGGAGCGCAACTACACGTACCAGCTTCGCATACCGATACGCATTGCTGAAACGGATGCTACCATAAAATTTGATGAAATCGTATTGGTGGAGCCTGGCGAAACCGGCACCACGTTTGGCGACCCTGAGTTTTATGACTATGTGGTAGTAGAAGGTTCCATCGACGGCGGTGTGAACTGGACGCCCATTGCCGACGGCTACGACTCGCGCGATAACAGCGAATGGCTATCAACGTACAATAGCGCAATCACCGATAACAATTCTACGGCTACCGGCACGCCGGCCATGTACAAGTCGCGTACCATCGACATGCTTGCGTCGGGTGACTTTGATCCCGGAGACGAAATCGTGATCCGTTTCAGGTTATTCTCCGATCAGCTTGCAGTTGGATGGGGCTGGGCTATCGACAATGTAAAAATCCAGATCGACGATCAACCGCCGGTTATTCAAAACGATCATTTCGACTTTGTGCTTGATGAAGATGAGGTATTGCCCATCCGCACCAAAGTAACAGACGTGAGCGGCGTGCAAAGCCACAAGATTGAATTCAGAGTCAATGACGGCTCTGTGCAGGAATTTGAATTCCCTGTGTCACCCAGCGCCGATGAGTACACCCTTGACCTGGATATTTCCGGGCTGGACGAAGGTGACTTGATCGAATATCGAATCCGCTCGTCCGACAACAATGGAAATGAAGCTGTGTTCCCGGCTACCGGGTTCATACAGGTGCCCGTTATGGTGTTCGGTACGCCGGTTAACACTTACGCCAACGACTTCAACAGTGCTACCACCGACTTTGTGGGCAACTTCTTTTCGGTGACCACGGTGAGTGGGTTCTCAAATGGTGCCATTCATAGCACGCATACCTATCCGGCGGGCTTTGGTCTGCTGGGACCGGCGAGCCTCACGTACACACTCAAGAAACCGATCATAGTAAACGGATCCAATCCCTTCATCCGATTCGACGAAGTGGTGATTGTGGAGGGTCATGCCGGCGGCGCTGCGTTCGGCACTGCCGCTTTCAAAGACTATGTGGTTGTAGAAGGTTCGAAAGATGGCGGCAACGCCTGGCTGCCGCTGGCCGACGGCTACGACGCAGTGAGCAACGGCACCTGGCTGAGCACTTTTAATGCTAAAGGAAAC
>JAAURZ010000048.1 GCA_012031955.1 Bacteroidia bacterium | reverse complement strand
CCCAATGATGATCCAGCAGTTGGCTAGTTCTTCACCTAGGCATAGCTATGAATACAGGAAGTTTCAGTATGGATTGCAAAGGGCGTTGTAGCAAACCTAATGATGCAGCTTATACGTGGAACACGTTTGAGCACTGCAGGCTGCGTGGCTGGATAAACCAGTGACGGAGGGCACTTCGCACAATCCCAGGTCAGAACCGAGGCATAAAACGATACATGAATGTTTTGCTCGAAGATTGAGCCGTTTTAGCATGGATCTCTTGCAGAGTAGATGGCTGGTATAGACCAGCGTAGTATTTGCCTTGCACGCCCATGCACTCGTGAATGTGGGGTGCATGTGAGAAAATGTGAGCAACATGGGACGAGACTAAATGTCAGCGAATACTTCCGGAACTTGCAATTCCTTGCAATTCAGAAGGTGAGAGGAGCAAGTAGGCCTGGACGGAAGCGTTGCAGCACTGGCCGGTGCTGGGGCATGGTTTGGGATTCACTGTGGCATTGGGCTCCATCCACGCCTTGTATGACTGGCTTATCCGTTCTACAGAACATAATGGCAAGATCAAGGCCAGGCCCTGCCAACAAGCACAGAGGAGAACCCTACAACGAACCACCCGTTCCAATGACCTGCGAACGTAGCTTAGGCCATAATCGTCCGCACTCGGACAAAGGGTTACCAGCTTGGCAGACTCCCAAGCTTGAACACCTCCAAGTCACATATACTTGCCAGTGCACGTTCTGCAAATACTCTGCAATGATGTATCGGGCTCAGCCAAGCCTCCCTCATAGGTATCCATGCAGCGCCATGCTGCCTCAGGTTCGTGACATTACAAAACTTGCCATGATAGAGCGCACCCTGATGGAGCGCCTTGAGATGAAAGTCATTAACATCATGCAAACATTCCAGCGCGTTCACCAAGACTGGGAGGAGACTTGCTACCGCTGGCTGGCGCGTAATTTTGGATTCAAGGTGAACAGCGAAACATTCCACACCCTTGCCACCGAGACACCCTACCGGGTTCTTCTGCGCAGCGCCAGCACCCTGCTGCAGGTGGAGGCCCTGCTCTTCGGCCAGGCCGGTTTCCTCGACGAACCATTGCACGACGACTACCACAGAACGTTGCACCGCGAGTACACGGTGCTGGCACGCAAGTTTTCGCTGCACAAGCGGCAACTGCATCGCAGCCACTGGCATTTTCTGCGGCTGCGTCCTGCAAATTTTCCAACCTTGCGCATCGCCCAGTTTGCTTCTATCTTGCATAAGCAACGACACCTCTTCGCCAGCTTAATGGAAGCACAACACATCGACGATATAGCAACCTTGTTTCATGCGGACACCACCCAGTATTGGCATTCGCACTACAGGTTTGCCGAGCCCACCACCGAGCGACCGGGGTGCATGGGACGCGCCAGCATTCAAAATGTGATCATCAACACCGTGGTGCCCATGCTCGTGGCGTATGGGAAGTACAACGACGATGAGGCGCGCATACAACGGGCCCTGCGCTTCCTTCGCGAGTTGCCTCCGGAAGAAAACACGATAACAGAACAGTGGGCGCAGTGCGGTATCGCCACACCCAATGCGTTCGACTCTCAGGGTCTCAATGGCATGCTCAACAACTACTGCCTGCGCCGGCGGTGCCTTGAGTGCATTATAGGCGCCTCACTTGTAAGACCCGTTTCTGCATGAACGCGGTTGTTCCATGGATGCTTATCGCATTCCTTGCGTGGCTGCTAGTCAGAACCTGGCGCCGGCAAGACACAACCGACAAGTGGTACTTGCCGCCGGCCTTGATACTGCGCCTTGCCGGCGGGTTGCTCCTGGGCGCGCTCTACAAATATCACTATGCGCTTGGCGACACGCTGAACTTCTACAGCGACAGCGTTGCCGTGGCCGACCTGGCACGGCTGGACGTGAGTGGCTATATCACTTTTTTGTGGGACGATGCCAGCGCCACTCGCTATTTGCAGTCGATCAGCAGTGTGCAACCCCGCGCCGTGTTCATGGTAAAAGTGGCAAGCATCGCGGCACTGGTCATGAACGGCAACTACTGGCTTATGGCGTCGCTGTTCTCGCTGTTCGGATTCGCTTGCAGTTGGTACTTCTATCGTGTGCTTGCAAGGCTCTTCCCCGCTGCGCGCGCAGCGGCGGCATTGGCGGTGCTGTTCTTTCCAACCGTCGTGTTCTGGTCGTCGGGCCTAATAAAGGAAACGCTTGCCCTCGGCGCACTCTACATGTTGTTTGCGTTTTTCCTTGACTTCTGGAACAGTGGACGGATGAGCTGGTGGAAAATTCCGGCATGCCTGGTGGCTGCATGGATGCTGTGGCAGCTCAAGTACTACTACCTGGCAGCAGCAGCAGCACCAATGATCACCTGTGTGCTTCACCGATTCGTGTTCTCGCCGTGGCTGAAGCCAAAAACGTGGCTCGCGACAACGGCCCTGTGGCTGGCGGTATTTATCGTACCCCTCGTGGCGGTGAGTTTCAGCCGCCCTAACTTTTACGTCGAAAGATTTCTGCACGTAATCGTGGAGAACTATGCGGCCTACGAAGCACTTTCGTCGCCGGGCGAACGCATCGAATACAGCCACCTGGAACCCACCTGGGCCAGCATGCTTGTCAATGCGCCGTGGGCTTTGGTGTCGGCCTGGTTCAGGCCCTTTGTGTGGGAAGCGCAAAATGCACTACAAGTGCTGGCGGCTATAGAGAATACGCTGCTGGCACTGTTGTTCACCACCGCAGTGTGGCGATGGCGACGCCTGCCACCGGTCAATGCGTGGTCAGTCGTGCTTGTGGCGGCATTTAGCTATGTAGTAGTGCTCAGTATTTTTCTCGCGCTGTCAACGCCGAATTTCGGCACACTCAATCGTTATCGAACCGGTTTCCTTCCGGTGTTTATTTACATTCTGGCGCTCGACAACAAGTGGCTGAAAAAGATACACGACCGCATGCAAAGTAGCGTGAATCGCCTTGTTCCATAGCCGAAGCCAGTCTACCTTTGCGTTTCGAAAAAAAATTTCATGGAGAATCCTGTTATGATATTTGGCGCCAACACGGTTGGTCGCACTGCAAAAGCTATATTGGAAGGAAACGACAACGTTGTGTATGGTTTCCTTGACGACGACAAAACAATACATGGCACCGAGCTGGACAATGTTCAGGTGCTGGGGCGCACCGACGATGACGGCTTCCTTAAACTAATCGGAAAAAAATGCGACGCCTTTGTCGCCATCGACGACAATAAGGTTCGGAAAACCATTGTGAAGATGCTGCACGAATTGCGGAAAGTGCAGCCTGTTAACGCAATACACCGGACAGCAACCGTCGAGCCTTCTGCCGAAATGGGACATGGAAATTTGATCGACATGGGCGTGATGATTGGTGCCAGCGCGAAATTGGGCAATCACTCTCTGCTTCACATGGGCGTGAGCATCGGGGCTGCCGCCGAGCTCGGCGACTGGGTGCAGGTCGGCCAGGGCAGTGTTATCAATAGCGGAGCGATTATCGAAGAGGATGTATTCGTCGGCTCGGGTGTCACCATCGTTACCGGTGTCACCATCGGCAAGGGTGCAAGAGTAGGCGCGGGGTCGGTTGTGATTGCTCCCGTAAAAGCTGGCGACACCGTCTTCGGCAATCCGGCTCAAGTCGTCAAAGCGTAACATTTCCAACATGGCGAAAGCGGCGGACACCGATCTTATTCTCAACCCCGACGGCAGTATATACCATCTCAACCTGCTGCCCAGGCATATTTCCGATACTGTCATCGCGGTCGGAGATCCCGGCCGTGTGTACCAGGTGAGCCAGCATTTCGACGATGTGGAATTTGAAATGAACAAGCGCGAGTTCATTACACACGTGGGCGTATACAAAGGCAAGCGCATCACGGTGATCAGCACGGGCATAGGCACCGACAATATTGAGTTGTTCTTTACCGAACTCGACGCGCTGGTCAACATGGATTTGAAAACCAGGGAACCAAAGAGCCGGAAAAAGAAACTGAAAGTGATACGCATTGGCACCTCCGGTGCCATTCAGGAAGACATTCCGCTGGGCGCCCACCTGGTGACTGACTTTGCAGTCGGCTTCGACAACCTCATGGATTTCTATGATCTAAAAATGGATGAATTCGAAAGCACCGTTGCCAACGATATACAACAGGCGCTGAAGCTGCCGGCGAAACCTTATGTTGTGCGCGGCTCAGACGCGCTTGCAAAGCAATTCGGCGGAGACATGATCGTGGGCAACACCGTCACGTCGCCAGGGTTTTACGCGCCGCAAGGCAGGGTGGTACGCATACCGATCAAGTATCCGCGCTTGCTGGAAGACCTCAATTACTACCACTACAAGGGTGCAGATTTTTGGCTCACCAACTTCGAGATGGAGTCGGCAGGTTACTACGCTATGGCCCGCCTGCTAGGACACGAAGCGCTGAGTGTCAACGCCATTATAGCTAACCGAATCAAGGGCAGGTTTTCCAAAGACCCGCAAAAGGTGGTGGATGCGCTCATCAAAAGCGTGCTCGACCGTATTTGATCATTTCACTTTCTTTCGACGTTCCGCAGCCTCTCGCCACGTAGTGAGAATGATACCTTCCCGCTCAAGGTATGCCTTAAATGCCGGGTTCAGCATCGTAAGCAAGTCACCCCTCCTGATGGAGCCAGAGTCGCTTATAAAAGGAAACACTTCCGACGTTACCGTGCAGTGCATGATCACCATCGTGAGGCCAGGCTGCAAATCCTTCAGCGATTTGATGTACTGTTGCGTGGCCACTTGCTGCAGTTGCGCGTCGTCGAGGTCTGCCGCGTATTTGAAACCGTAGCTGAAGTTATGCAGGTCGTCCAGCACAGGTAGTCCTGCATTCCACAAGTTGGTGCCGAGCGCCTGCAAATTCTTGACCAGCGCTTCGGAGCCCGGCATCGTGCGCGCTATGAGCGTGTTGTGCCGGCCGGCAGCATCACGGCAATCTTGTTTTTTATTCCCGCCTCAATGGTACTTTTCAAGAAAGGCGCCGTGGCGAACAGCGTGCCCATGTGCGAGTCGAGGTGTGTGGGTTCGAAGCCGAGCGCGCGAGCCCGGTCTATCTGTGCCTGAATTTCCGTCGCCACCTCATCGGCCGTGGCGTGTTGCACCACGTCGGCTACGCCAGCCCACAGGGCTCCTTCGCCATCCACGAGGCCCGGTGTAGCGGGCTTGCCCGAAAGCGGGCCCCAACGGTAATCTCGCCACTCCGACGTAAGGGTAAGGTGGAGGCCGGCGTCTGTATTGGGGTGCTCCTTCAGGTAATGCCCAATGGCCGGCACCCAGGGGCACGGCATCATGATACTTAGCGACGTAGCCACGCCCTCTTCCATTGCCTTGATGGCGCCCTGGTTGGAGTCCCACGACATGCCCACGTCGTCTACATGCAGGATCAGCACTTTGGCACCTTTGGGATAACCCAACTTCTCGGCGTAGGTGGAGCCGGTTTGAGCTGATGAGGCGATTGACATCAGGAGGAAGAACACAAGGGTGTGGAGCTTTTTCATAGGCGTTCGTTTGAACTGTGAGCATCGCCCGATCAGGCGGCGCGACTACGAATCTATAATTTCGGAATTAATAAGTCACGAAATACCGCGCCTCTCGCGAAATGTCGCGACAAACACCAGCTATGTAATTCGAATATCGCGATTATTTGGGCCAAAACGCATTTACAATTTTGGTCCGACACTTGTAAAAGACGAGCAGGGTTGTTTTAATGAAGCCCCTCCACGGGGCTTAGCGCCCGGGCAGTTTCTGTCCGGGGCGTCTTTTTTTTAAGGCACTATCCGTAGATCTCATTAAGGATGCCGGCAAGTCTCACGCCGGCCTGTCCGATTCGTTCGCGCACAATGTGAAAGTTTAAGTAGGCGTAACGATACCCCAGTTTTCCGTTGCCAATGTCATAAACCTGCTTGCGAAAGGCCATGCTCTCGTCTGCCCATTGCCGCACCGGCGCCTGTTGCCATTGTTTGATTTTGGTGGCATCCGGGAGAATCACCGATTCCGCCAGCTCGGTGTAGCTCAGTTTGGTGTCGTCGATCATGTCGCTGTCCCACACACGGTGCAGGTTGCTGTCGCTGCGGAACCAGGAAACCTTCACATCATTACCGCCACGGTCGTTGCCCGCGCCCACGTGCAGGGGCTGATGGATGTCGCCTACCAGGTGGATTAATATCTTGATTCTTTCAGCCTCTTCCGTGGGCGTAAGTTTGTGCGACTTCAGCTCGGCAATCACACGCTCGAGCGTCATCACAATGTCGCCATTCGGATTTTTTTCAGCGTCGGCATAAGTCTGTCCGTCCTGCACCGTTACCCAGTGCCAGTCAACCATATGGTCGTAAGTGGAATCTGACCGCACCTCATCCATCCATGTGCTTGCTATAGCCAGCGATTGCCCCTCCAGTATTCGCTTGATGGCTGCCTTGGCTTTTTGCTGAGATAGCGCTCTGCGATCCATCCGGTGGCGCGGTGCCCTGTGGCGCCCCAGCCAAAAGCCTGCACCGCCATACACAGTGCAAGCACAAAAGTGATGCTTACTCGTTTCATAGTCGATTTTTTGTCGTCGCGCCAATATCCTACTTATTCCTGAACTTTTGAACGAGGCTATATTACCCTTTCGGTAAATTTTTTACCAGGGGCCGAAACCAGGGAGCCTCGGGATTTTCATTCGAAAGAACTCAACGCTGCATTATTTCTGCTAAATTTCCGGCGCTTATCCGGCACGCTGCTTTCGCATGAAAAAGGAACTCCGTCTTCAGTTCGATATACAAACCCAGCCCGACGATGTTACGTGTGGCCCTACCTGCTGCAGCGCTCTATCAGTATTATGACGACGAGTGGACATCAAGCAGATCATAAAAGAGGTGAAACAACTTCGGTCGGGCGTACGCTTGCTGTCATGTTGGGTAATCACGCCCTTAAGCGCGGTTACAAAGCCTGCATCTACTCGTACAACCTCAACATCTTCGACCCTACCTGGTTCAAGCATTCTTCTAAACGAATCATTAAAAACCTGAAGGAGCAGATGGAGTTCAAGCACAAGCGCCGCAAGCTGCAAATCGCATCGGAGGCATACATCAGGTTTCTGGAGTTGGGAGGTGAAATTCTTTATAGCGAGCTCGACGAGAAACTGCTTAAGAAATATCTCAGCCGGTCGGTACCTATACTCACCGGCCTCAGTGCCACTTACCTGTATGGCACCGCGCGCGAAATACCACAGTTCGACATCTACGACAGCATTAAAGGCGAACCGTCGGGTCATTTTGTAGTGATAAGCGGCTACGATGAAGAGAAGAACTGTCTGTACCTGGCCGACCCTATGACACCAAACCCCATCAGCAAGGGCAGCGTGTACAGTGTGAGCTTCACCCGGGTGATCAACAGCATCATGCTGGGCATAGTTACTTACGACGCCAACCTGCTTATTATTGAACCACGCAAATAGATGTTGTATTTTAAGGTATGGAAAAACTGATCATCGTTGAGAATCCCGATAACTGGCAGCTCGACCTGGACGATGTACAGTTAGTGACGCCCGCCCGCTACATTACCGACGAGGGGCTTCAATCCATCAAAAACCTTCGCGTGGTCAACCTGTGCAAGTCTTATCAGTACCAGAGCAAGGGCTACTACGTATCGTTGCTGGCCGAAGCCCGCAGCCACAAAGTACTGCCGGGGGTGTCCACCATCCAGGACTTGCGCTTTCCGGCAATCCTCCGCGACGACCTGCAGGACTTTGACGACCTCATTCAACAAGCATTCAAGAATGAAACGGCCGACAAAAAAGAGTTCAACATATATTTCGGCGTAAGCCAATCTGAAAACCTCAACAAACTGGCGGGCCAACTGTTTCAGTACATACAAGCGCCGTCGCTAAGGGCCACTTTTTCAAGGAGGAACAAATGGCTGCTGCAAAGCATTAAGCCAATTCCGCTGGGCGAGGTACCGGAGGCGGACAGGCCGCTGTTGAAAAGCGCGCTCGAGAAATACTTTGGCAGGAAGCGCACCGTACGCACCGAGAAGAAAAAATACGACCTGGCGATCCTCGTGAATCCCAAAGATCCATATCCACCGTCCGACGAGAAGGCGATTCAACGTTTTCTCAAAGCGGCCGACCAGGCCGGCTTTTATGCGGAACTGATCACCAAAGACGATTTCGACAAGCTCATCCAGTTGACGCGCTGTTTATTCGCGAAACAACTTTTGTGAATCACTACACCTTTAAGTTTGCGAAAAAGGCCAAATCCCTTGGGATGGCCGTTATCGACGATCCCGATTCCATATTGAAATGCACCAACAAAGTGTACCTGTTCGAACTGCTGCAGTCGAATAAGGTGCTTACGCCCAAGTCGTTTGTTATCAGCAAGGAGAACGCCAAGACACTGCCCGATAAGCTGGGTTATCCGTTCATCCTGAAACAGCCCGACGGTGCATTCAGTAAAGGCGTGTTCAAGATTACGACCGCCGATGAATTCCGTGATATTTCCGCCGCGATGTTCCAGAAGTCTGAGTTGCTCATCGCCCAGGAATTTTTGCCTACGCCTTTCGACTGGCGTGTGGGCATCATCGACGGACAGGTGTTGTATGTGTGCAAATACTACATGGCAACCGAACACTGGCAGATTGTGAATTGGGACAAAGACAAGCAGGATCACGAAGGCAACGTAGAAAGCATTCCGCCCGACCAGGCGCCTTCGGGCTTGTTGAAAACCGCGCTGAAGGCCACCAACCTTATCGGCAAAAGCCTTTATGGAGTCGACATGAAAGAAGTGGATGGAAAATTCTATGTGATTGAAGTAAACGACAACCCCAACATCGATTCGGGTACCGAAGACAAAATTCTGAAAGACAAACTATACACGTCCATCATGGATGTATTCCTCAACAAGATTAAATCTGACAAATAGATGAATCAGCCCTTGCGCATACACCTGTTCCAAGGCTATGGAGTAGAGTTGGAGTACATGATCGTAGATCGTGACACACTTGCCGTAAAACCTATAGCCGACTCTTTGCTCAAGCAGAAACTGGGCACTTATGAGAGCGACTACGAAAACGGCATGGTCACTTGGTCGAACGAACTGGTGTTGCACGTGATTGAGATCAAGTCCACCAGGCCGGAGCACAACTTCAATGCCCTCGAGAACGCTTTCGCGGAAAACGTAAAAGAAATAAACGGCGTACTGGCACATTGGAACGCCATGCTTATGCCTACCGCGGCGCATCCGTTCATGGATCCGCTGACCGAGTCGATGATATGGCCCCACGAAAGCAATGACGTGTACGACGTGTATAACAAGGTCTTCGATTGTAGGGGGCATGGATGGTCCAACCTGCAGAGCACGCATCTCAACCTGCCGTTTTACGACGACGAAGAATTTGCCAAACTTCATGCAGCCGTGCGGTTGGTGCTGCCGCTGCTGCCGGCCTTGTGCGCAAGCTCGCCCGTTATCGACGGAAAGGCCACCGGCGCGCTGGACAGCCGGCTCACGTACTACAAAACCAATCAGTCACGCATTCCAAGCATTACAGGAAAAGTGATACCCGAGGCGGTGTTTTCAAAACG
>JAAURZ010000047.1 GCA_012031955.1 Bacteroidia bacterium | reverse complement strand
TGATAGCCTTGCTCGACAAGGGCGAGATACGGGTGGCGGCCCCTGGCGAAAATGGTTGGGTCGTGAATGAGTGGGTGAAAAAGCAGTGATTCTGTATTTCCCTATCCAGAAGATGGAGACCATTACGGTCGGGCCGTTTGAATTTCACGACAAGATCCGGCTCAAGAGCAACTACCAGCAGTTGGGCGTGCGTGTGGTGCCTCACGCCATTGCGCGATATGGATCTTTTGTGAGCAAGGGTGTGATCATGATGCCATCGTATGTAAATATCGGCGCGTATGTCGACGAAGGCACTATGGTGGACACATGGGCTACGGTTGGCAGTTGCGCCCAGGTGGGCAGGCACGTGCACCTGAGCGGAGGCGTTGGCCTGGGTGGTGTGCTGGAGCCCGTGCAGGCAGCGCCGGTAATTATAGAAGACAATGCCTTCATCGGGTCGCGCTGCATTATTGTAGAAGGCGTAAGAGTGGGTCGCGAGGCAGTGCTCGGTGCTAACGTAGTGTTAACAGGAAGTTCAAAAATACTTGATGTAACCGGACCCCAGACTGTCGAATACAAGGGCTATGTTCCGGAGCGATCTGTGGTGATTCCCGGCGCTTATACCAAGAAGTTTCCTGGCGGCGAGTACCAGGTACCCTGTGCCCTCATCATCGGAAAACGGAAAGAGAGCACCGACAAGAAACCTCATTGAATGACGCCCTCCGCGAAAATAGCGTGGCCGTTTAAACGTAAATGCCGCCGGATGCGTCTAATGGTGTAGATGCGGCCGATGGCACAACTTTGGTGCCTGCAGGGTTGATACTGCAAAAGTGTCGCGTTAAATTTGTTTCGAGAACTGCTATTCATGCGAAAATTGTCGTTTTGGTTTGGCGTAGCCCTGTTGCTCTCAGCGTTCTCCAGCGAACGCGTGGAAGTATATCCACATATTGAGCAAGAAAGTTTTCGTCGCGGTGAGCGCCTGGAATTCAAAATGAGCTACGGCATCTTTACCGTCGGCAGGGGCTCCACCCAAATAAGCGATCAGTACTTTAAACTCAACGACCGCTTCTGTTTTAAAGTGGAGGTTGCCGGCAAGACGGTCGGCATGGTGGATTGGGTGGCCGACGTGGACGACAAGTGGGGCGCATACATCGACACAGCGGCGCTGGTGCCGCACCAGTTTTACAGGCGCATTCGCGAGGGCCGGTACAAAAAGGATGAGTGGACCCACTTCGACCATGAGCAAAAGAAAATTCAGGTAGATGTGCTCGACAATAAGACGGGCAAAATGAAAGAACCCAAGCGCTACGATGCGCCAGCCCAGGTGCGCGACATGATTGGCGGCTTCCTCTATCTGCGTACGCTCGACTTTACCAAGATCAACGTAGGAGACACTATCGAGGTCACCGGCTTTTTCGAAGATGAATTTTACAAGCTCGACGTTCTTTACCGGGGCAAAGACGTGGTGAAGACCAAAGTCGGCAAGATCAGGGCCATCGTGCTCAAACCCGTAATGCCGAAGAACAAACTCTTCGACGGCGAAAACTCCATCACCGCGTGGTTCTCCGACGACAAGAACCGCATTCCACTCAAGATCAATGCCGAGATGTTTATTGGCAGCGCCGGCGTCGAACTCATTCGCTATTCAGGGTTGCGCAACCCCATTAATTTTGCCAAGTAAAGGCTCGGCCGTAACGGAACAAAACGGAGTCGAGGTTGTTTCAAAGGAACAATTCCTGTATTTTAAGTACCAAAACAACCTCCACCTATGCTGAAAGAATTCAAAGCCTTCGCCATGCGCGGCAACGTGATCGACCTGGCGGTCGGCGTGATCATCGGTGCCGCTTTCGGAAAAATCGTAACCTCCCTTGTTAATGACCTGCTCATGCCTTTGTTGGGCAAGCTTACCGGCGGTGTAAGTTTTGTGCAGCACTTTGCTGCACTCGATGGTAATGACTACGACACCATCGATGCCGCGCGCGCGCAGGCGTGCCGGTTCTTGCCTACGGGAGTTTTATTCAGACAATTTTTGATTTCATCATCGTGGCATTCTCTATCTTCCTTTTTGTAAAGGGCATCAACAGGATGAAGAAAAAGGAAGAAGAGAAACCTGCCGCTCCCGCGCCACCGCCAGCCGACGTGGTGTTGCTCACAGAGATACGCGACTTGCTCAAAGCAAAGTAGCGGGATAAATTCACCCGGCTTAAGCTTCGGGAAGGCCAGTAGAATCAGGCCTCCCGAAGCTTTTTGTTTTCAAATACTTCCGGCGCGTTGCCGGTCTGCCTTGCGCATGTAAGTTTTTTTCGAGCTGTCACAAAAAAACAGACTCACAGTCGTATCGCAAAGGTCATCGCTACTGCATGGCAACAATCGAATGAAGCGCTAACATCAGTAATGCTAAAAACTCAAGTTCAATTTTCGTTGTCGCTGTTGAGGAACTTCAAATGAAACATTATCGACGTCTTTGTCACTTCATCGTCCAGACGCGCGAGAAGTGATTACATAATTCTTTTTTCGCGAATGGAATGAAACAAAACATTGGTGCAGTTCGCATCCGGAGAAATGTGATGGAGATGTGTAGTATGTGGAACCTGAACACGTGAGAGATGTAAGATAACCCCGCCGCCTTGTCTATTTGATTTGCGCTTCTGATCCATAAAGTATGGTTTTACTTTCCTGCGGCTTTCTCTGCAGGTTAAACTTGAGAGTTGATAATGAGCAGATGGATTTTGCTGCCGCTCCTGGCAGGCATGGTGAGTATTTATTCGAACACATATTCCCAGCAGACATTTAAGACAACAAACGAAAGCGTAATCGGCTACCTGGAGTATTTACCTCCGGACTATAATTCAAACCCGGCGATGTATCCAATCGTCATATTCCTCCATGGCATTGGAGAGCGGGGGACCAACACAACAAATCCTGCCGTATTGGAAAGCAGCATAACCACCGTAACGCGCAACGGGCCTCCATTGCATGTTAAACAGGGAACCGAATTTCCGTTCATACTGATATCGCCGCAACTGAAAGACAACTACGGCGACTGGCCTTCCTGGTATGTAATGGAAGTACTCAACCACGTGAAGACGTACCTGCGGGTGGATGAGTCGCGCATTTATCTCACCGGCCTTAGCCTCGGCGGCGGAGGCACTTGGTGGACTGCGCAAGACTATCCAGGGGTTTTGCAGCAATAGCGCCTGTATGCGGCAGCCGAAACCTCACCTCCAAAGCCTGCCTGCTCGCCGCTGAAAATCTTCCCGTGTGGGCCTTTCATGGCGACGCCGACAATGTAGTACCATTATCCAGAAGCGTGAACATGGTAAACGCGATCAATAATTGTCAGCCAGCGCCAAACCCTCAGGCGAAACTCACCATCTACCCCGGTGTGAAGCACGATGCCTGGATAAATGCCTACAAACCCGATCACTCGGTGCATAACCCCAATGTATATGATTGGTTGATGGCCCAGAAAAAAGGAACATCGTCAGCAAAGCCCTCCAATGTATTGCCTAAGGCAAACGCAGGTGCCGACAAAAATGTCAGCCTCCCGCTTTCGTCGCTGCTGGTAACGGGTAGTGGCTCGGACGCCGACGGAACAATCGTGGCGTATAGCTGGTCGAAGGTTTCGGGAGCATCGATTATAATGAGCGGAACGACCTCAAGAAAAATGACCCTCACAAGCATACTGGCAGGCGATTACACATTCAGGCTCACCGTTACCGACAACTCGGGCGCCACCGCCTCAGACGATGTAAAGCTGACAGTAACATCCCTCTTAAACCTGCAACCGGTTGCCGATGCTGGCGGTGACAAATCGATAACTTTGCCAGACAATAACACATACCTGGCGGGTTCAGGGCTCGATGCCGACGGCAGCATTGCATCATACAACTGGAGTAAAACCACTGGCGGTGCCGCACCCTGACTGATACCAACAAACCCACGCTGGCTATCGCAGACCTGGCGCAGGGCAGCTATACTTTTAAGCTCACAGTCACAGACAATGCCGGTGCGACCGCGGCCGACCAGGTGACGCTGATAGTGAATCCGAATCCTGTCAACGGAAATCAAAGCCCGGTGGTTAACGCCGGCGAAGACAAGTCGATCACGCTGCCGGCCAATAGCATTAATCTAAAAGCTACAGCAAGCGACCCTGACGGTACAATTGTAAAATATTGGTGGGAATATGTGTCCGGCGGCAAAGGAAAAATGGCCGGCATTACATCCAACACCCTCAGACTTTCGGAGTTGGAAAAAGGTACCTACGTGTACAGGCTTACAGTCACAGACGACAAGGGCGCGAAAAGCTATGATGAAGTCAGCGTGACCGTAGCGAAGGTCGGCAATATTACCCCTGTCGTTAACGCCGGCCCCGATTTGTCAGTCATGTTGCCCACCAATGAAATCGATGTGTCCGGCGCGGCCGCCGACCCTGACGGCAGCATCACGTACCTGCTCTGGGAACAAGTATCAGGACCCCGCTGCGTGCTGGCATCGATCACGTCGCCACACTGAAATTGTCGGGCATGGAAGCCGGCACTTTCGTGTACAGGCTCACAGTTAGGGACGACGACAATGCGGAAGTCTCCGACGAGGTCACCGTGGTGGTATTGTCGGGTTCCGTTACCGCTGCCGGCGCCGGTGCGAACCTGCGGATGAGTACAGACCCGACAACGAGTAAGGGTATGACACAGAATCGCGATACGGATGATATCGCCACCATGCTCGAAGAAAATGGGCATATCGATCTGGCTAGAGCCAGCGCCGGGCAGTTGACTGATTATACTGTCATCGTGCTCGATGAACAGGGCAACAGAATTTATTCCGGGCCCTGGAAAGAGAACAGCTTCAGTTCAATTTTTTCAAGTAGAGGTTTGTACTTCTACCATGTCGTGCACCAGGGTAAGCGGGTAGACTCCGGAAAGATTTTGATCCGGAACTGATTAACGTGCGCATTTTTTTTGACAGAGGTCTTGACGGACATACCGTCAGGACCTTTTACTTTTTGAAAAGCGACGACACCACCAGTTCTTTGCTGCCGGCCGTGTACTGGTAGAAGCCAATGCCCGACTTCACCCCGCGGTGTCCGGCGGTTACCATGTTGATGAGCAGGGGGCAAGGCGCGTACTTCGGATTGCCAAAGCCATCATGCAGCACGCGCAGAATCGAGAGGCACACGTCGAGCCCGATGAAGTCGGCCAGTTGAAGCGGGCCCATAGGGTGGGCCATGCCAAGTTTCATTACCGTATCGATTTCCTGAACGCCGGCGATTCCCTCGTACAAAGTATAGATCGCTTCGTTGATCATTGGCATCAGGATCCGGTTGGCGACAAAGCCAGGGTAGTCGTTCACTTCAACCGGCACCTTTTCGAGCGCCGTCGACAGTTTCATTATTTCCTTGGTAACCACGTCGCTCGTGCTATAGCCGCGTATCACCTCCACCAGTTTCATTATCGGCACCGGATTCATGAAATGCATGCCGATCACCTTCTCTGGTCGCGACGTGGCAGCGGCAATTTTGGTGATGGATATGGACGATGTATTGCTGGCGAGTATTGCATTTGCTGGCGCATGCTCATCCAGGTCGCGGAATATCTTGAGTTTCAGGTCCACATTCTCTGTCGCGGCCTCCACCACGAGGTCGGCATTTTTCACGCCCGCGTCAAGTTGCGTGGTCGTAGCAATGGACTGAAGCGCGGCGGATTTTTGATTTTCATTTAGCAAGCCTTTGCTAACTTGTCGGTCGAGGTTCTTTTCGATGGTGGACAAACCTTTCTTAAGCGCCTCCGCGGAAACGTCGATCAGGGTGACATGATAACCATATTGAGCGAACACGTGGGCAATGCCGTTACCCATGGTGCCCGATCCGATAACTGCGACGCTTTTCATCTGTTAGTAATTTGATTTAGGTGGGATGGAATCGCCAGGGCTTGAGAGTACTCCCCTAAAAAGGACAGTGCAATCAACATCCCGTCGGGTATGGTTCTCTTTATGCTCATTTTTATGAAATAAAAATATACGTTAAAGCGATTGCAAAGATAGGATTTCAGCAATGACAGAAAAGAAAAAGAAGCCCCAGAATATCTCCACGCGATGGTTGGGACCGTTGCGATGGGTTTTGTATGCCCTTTACGGCGCCTTGTTTGTAGCGCTGTTCGCGTACTTGATATTGCACGGCGATTTTTTCCTGATTCTTACTCATCTCGCCAGTTTTGGCTATGGCCTGTATACCTTATTGCGCATGGCCACCAAGTTGCAACAGGTGGCCTTCGACGACGAGTTCCTGTACGTGCAATTGAAAAGACAGGAATTGATCATTCCCCTGGAGAACATTGAATCCGTAGAGATACAAACGCTCGGCGGCGTTTACAAGGTGAACTTGTACGAGGCAGAACAACTAGGCAAAGCGTTCTTCTTCAAAACCTCACTCCTTTACCCGCTCAACTACAAGCCGCAAGGACGCGCTGGTGAACGTACTCCGGAAAAAAATAGACAAGGCAAAGGCAAACGGCAGCAAAGGTCTGCCAGGCCAACGCGCCTGGCCACAGTTAGCCACGGCGCAGGTGGGGAGGTAGCCTGTGAACTGACGATGGCGCCATCTCCAGCTTCAGTACATCAGTAGGGCGCTGACACAACACAGCCTTGCCGTTGAAAATCGCAATAGGCGCGCGCAGCAGGTGTGGATTGTACATGAGCACGTCGAGCCAGCCATTCATAGTGTAAGAAGTGCCACGCACTTTGGCCTGATAGTCGGGGTGCGACTTGTTGAGCAAGTCTTTCGGGTTTATCCCCAGCATGTTCACCACTTCCTTCCAATAAGTGGGGCCGAGCTTTTCGTGGATGGCGTCAACCTCGAGAATGTGGCTGTTGATGCTTCTGGCGATGGCCCTCGTCTGCCTGCCCGTGGACGTCTGCGGGTCGTAAAGCAGAAATAACTGATTCGGATGGAATTGCATGGCTCTGAGGGTTTGATGGTAATCGAATTTACCCAAAAATCCCTTTAAATCAAACGATTGCATAATGCCCCGTGTCGTTTCACTCGACAAAAGGGGCCGGGCGAAGCGGCTTTTCCATCATTCAATCGTCACCTCCTTGGCCAGCCCCATGGCATTAAATCGTATCGCCAGCCGCAGCGTGGTACCGGCAACATGGGTGCTGTCACAGTCTTGCGATGGGTTCAGCCAATAGTAGTAAAACTTCTGATTTCGCTTGTACAATTCGTTTTGGTCGGGCCGGCCCAATAATTCGATGATCTGCATTTCCTCCAGCCCCAGCAATTCCTCTTGTTTCGATTTGAGCTCCGTAAGCGACGCCGCCCTGTAGCCCGCGCAGCCATTGCGGTCGGCGCGCCACTTGGCCACATCGAACGACGTAAACACTGGCACCGGCCGCGAGCACGCTGCCACAAGCAACAGCCACACAATAAGGCTAAGCAACAGAAGCAGTCGTCTCATTGCGGGTGACTTTGAAAAACCAAACCAGGCTAACGCCAACAAAGACCGATAATACTAACAGCCACACCGTATGCTGCACCAGCGAGGGCCTAAGGTAGAACACAAGGGCAGGCACAACAAAAATGCGCGCCAACTCCGACCAATAAACCCAGTTCTTTTTTCGAATAGCACGCCGCTGTTCACCACCGTAATCGAGATGATGAGTGTGACCAACGCTTTTTCCGGCATCGTGAACTTATCGGCATTGAAAAGTAACAAGGCAGTGCCCAGCAGGCACACCAGGTATTGAAACATCACATACAGGTTCAACGCCAGGGGTGCTGGCGTTTCATATTTTTTGTAGGTCCCTTTGTCGACGGCCGGCGCCGCGCGATAACCACCGAGATAGTCCGGCATCCAACCTGGTTTCTTAAACAGGTATTTTATTTTGTCGGTCCACAACGGAATTCGCTTCATGTCCTTCCCCATCTCGGCATAGTGGCTGACGTTGGCCCAAATGGCATTCCAACTGTTGAGTGGTTTGGTGATTCCGTAGGTTGGCTTTTCTTCTTCTGCCTGAAAGGTACCGAACATGCGGTCCCAGATAATGAGCGAGCCAGCGTGGTTTTTGTCGATGTATTTAGGATCGCGACCATGGTGTACACGGTGATGCGAGGGCGTGTTGAAGATGTATTCGAACCAACCCATCTTGCCGATGGTTTCGGTGTGAATCCAGAACTGATACAAAGTGTTTAGCGACGAGATGAGCGCGAAATGAAATGTATCGAAACCGAGGAACGCAATCGGCAGGCTGAAAGCAAACGTCCACACCACCTGAAATGAGCTTTGGCGAAGTGCCACCGAGAGGTTGTAATCTTCGCTTTGATGATGCACCACATGGCCGCCCCAAAACAAATTGATCTCGTGGCTCATGCGGTGGGCCCAGTAATAGCTAAAGTCCACCAGCAGAAAAAGAGCCACCCAATACCACCACGCTTCGCTGTCCAGCGCAAACAAGGAGAAGTTCTCATACAGAATTTCGTAAACGCCGATGGCCAGTATCTTAAGAAACAAACCCGACAGTTGTTGCGTGATGCCGCAACTTAAGTTGGCGACGGCGTCGGGAAAGCGGTACAGATCTTTACGAGTGAACCGGGCCACCAGCAATTCCACACCGATAAGGATGAAGAAGATAGGTATGGACAAAACAATGGGGTTGAGATTCACAGATCAGCGGGTTTGTGTTAACTTGCGCGCACTTGAACATGCGGTAAAGGTAAGAACATGATTTTGAAAATTTTTAGAGCGTTTTGGTTTCTTTCGTTCCTTGCGGCGTTTGCGAATCTTATGTACGTGTACGCAAGCCTCTCTGAAACAGTGATTGTGCAGCAGGAGGGAGTGTCGCCCGTAGTATTGTCGCGCGACAGTGTCTTTTATATTTCCCTGGCGTTCCTGGCCGTGGTCAACGTGCTCGTGTATGTGGTGGGCAGGGTATACACGCGCAACGAGCCGCTTCGGTCCTGGTTCCATGGACTGGTTGTTACCCTGAACATTTTCTTCATCATGGCACTCAGCTACATCAGCCTGTTTAATAGCGGCGAGCGATTCGCATTCGACCGTGCAGGTGCCATCGTGCTCGGCAGTGTGCTGCTGTTCATTACCTGGACGGTGGCATGGCCGGTTTATCTTATTTCAGAAAGTTTTCAGCTAAACAACCAGTTTGACCCGGTTGTTAGATGGCTATTGAAAATCAGGTAATTATGAATACCTATCTGATGCATTTTTGCAATGACCACGCCACGCCTGGGCGTGAAAGTGATCGCAAAATTCACTTTATTAGTGCATAATCGCACTTTTTAAACTCTAACCGTCGGGCACTTCTGAACTCCTGACAAAATTTTTATGGCTAAGACAGCGAAAAAGGAAAGTGGTTCTTCCACATTCGAATATAATGAGTCGAGTATCAAGTCCCTGGACTGGCGCGAGCACATTCGCCTCCGTCCCGGCATGTACATTGGCAAGTTGGGCGACGGATCGTCTAAAGACGACGGCATTTATGTGCTCGTAAAGGAGGTAATCGACAACTCCATCGACGAGCACATGATGGGATATGGCAAGACAATAGAAGTGAAAATCACCGATCACCGGGTTATAGTACGCGACTACGGCCG
>JAAURZ010000046.1 GCA_012031955.1 Bacteroidia bacterium | reverse complement strand
GAAATGTCACAGCATTTACTCCACCGTTTCCCAAAAAAAATGCAATACAATAAATAGCTCACATCAACTCAGTTTCAAAGGGGCGATGATTTAGAATGATTTGTGAACCGGCATTTCGATAATACTAAGATTGGCAATCACCATTTCATCAATCGAGACACCATGTAGCACTGTTGCGTTAAAAAATCTTACCTGTTAAAATTTATGCTGCGCCTGCGCATTGAAAAAATATACATCCAAGTTTGCAGGACGTGGTTGGACAAACGGCGGCACGTGCGTACATTTGAGTTAAGAAAAAAACATGCCACTGACCAAAGAAGATTTACACGCCATAGAGTTGTTGCTTGATGTTAAGCTCGATCAGAAGCTGGATGAGAAACTCGGTCCCGTCAAAGCCGATCTAGAAAGTCTCAAAAAAGATGTCAATGAACTCAAGATCGACGTTCACACCCTCAAGAGTGACGTATCGAAACTCAGGGTCGACGTCGATGAACTGAAAAGTCGAGCTTCATGTTTTGAAGGTCAATGTCGAGGAAATCAAGGTAGATGTGAGCATCCTCAAGGCCGACGTGAGGGAAATTCGCAAAGATGTGAACGACCTCACGATCATCACACAGCTCGATGAGATACGAAAGGATCACCGTCTCGCTAAGGTTTTCAGAATTCAGGCATGATATCCTCCCTACGAAATTGACACGGGGAGTTGTAGCTATTCTTTTCTTTCACCAACCCTCAATACATATTTAATATTTGCTACTGGTCCGGCGTCCAGTCACTGAAAATTCTGCCGAACGTATAGCCTTCTGCTTCATCGGAAGTCAGTTGGTGCGACCACGCCACCCTGGTGGAGGCGCTGGCACCGGGTCCTTTAGAATTATACTCAGCGTAAAAAGCCGTCTTCTCAGCATCGGGTTTGTTCCAGTTGTGCCACCCTTCCGGCAGAATATGGTCGCCAAGCGCACAGTTGATAAACACGGTACGAGCCCATGGCCGCCAGGGCCGGCCCAGGTAAACTTTGGTGGCGTCGGATGTGTGGGAGGTGATGTCGCAGTTCAGGAAGACAAATCCGAATGGCTTCCGCTCAGGTGTATTGGCGGCTGTGATGTATGAATCTTTCTTGCAATGTATCACACAACGGTCGAAGACTGTCGTGGCCGGACCAAAGATAAAGTCGGTCGTTCCTTCAATGTAGCAATCGACAAAATATTGACGACTGTTGTCGACACCAACATACAGCGTATCCTGGTTGGCTATCAGCCGACAGTTTTTGAAAACACAACGGTCAGCTTCTACATGTAGTGCAACAGCCTGGCCGACACCCGTGCCCGCCGAATTTTCGAAGGTGATATTTTCCGCGCGAAAATCATTTCCTTGTATAAGCACCGTGTAAGATGTGAACGTATTGTGGCTTCCCTTCCCGGAATAGTCATCATTGGTAATGGTTGTCTCGTCTTTGCTTTCGCCCACCAGCGCAATGTTGGTTTTCCATGTTGGAACCACAATTTTTTCATGATAGATTCCTTTCTTCACAAAAATCACAATTCGCACCTGCGAATGATCGGGACGCGATGTAATTGCCTCCTGAATCGTCTTATAGTCGCCGCTTCCATCTTGCGCCACCACAACTTGCTTTGATTGACTGCGCGCTGCCAGTGTCGCGGCGCACAAGAACATAACAAACATATGGCGCTTCATGATTTCACGAGGCTGTTTATGTAGACTTCAAGGTTACTATACGATTTGCTCAGTGTGAATGTCGCGGAGTCCCCCGCATCGTTGGGATTAAGTTTGTGTTCCTTTTCCCATGCATCAGGCATGCCGTCGCTATCGGCATCCTGCGGGGCAGGCAAGGACTTGAGTTCAGGCCACCCTCCTACTTCCTTCTGAGAGTCGATGATGCCATCGTGGTTCTTACCCATAGCTGATCTGCCTGTACGCGCCTCGTCGGCGATGCGTGCGTCAATGGCATCGCGCTTCAGACTCGCGCCGGCTTTCGTGATCACTTCTTCATAGGCTTGTTCCGCCGACTCAACGGGCAGGGGTTCACAAGCAAAAGGTTCGGCTGCTTTTGCGTCGGCGTCGGCACCATCTACATCCACACCTCTCCAGTTATTACTTGTCACTTCCGAATTTCCTTCAAGTACATTGCCGGTCACATAGAACTGACCTACCGGCGCTGACGGGTTGGCGATCCGGGTGCGACGCTTTTCATTGGTAGCAGGGCCCGGCTTGTAATAGTTGTTGACCATGTTGTAACGACCTTTCTCACCGCCATATGTATTGTTGTGACCCCAGTTGTAAATCACGTTGTTCCTAAAATCCACCAACTCATCTTCTTTGTTAGGCGTGGTGGAAGAACCGCTGAACCTTGGCAGCCTGCTTGTATGACTAGCCAACAGGTTGTGATGAAAGGTGGCTCGCATGCCCCCCCATATACCTCCATAGCCGTGCGACCCCTTTTCGTGTACGGACTCACTCAAGCTCTCCGAGATCAGGCACCACTGCATGGTAAAGTTCTCGTTGTAGTAAAATGATGCACACTCATCGACAGACCAGCTCATGGTACAGTGGTCGATGACAATGTCTTTGTTGCGCGTGCCGTAGAAGGCATCGCCCTGTTGCTTCGTTTCGTCGCCAAGGCGAAATCTCATGTAGCGGATAATCACATTATTGGCGCTGAGTTTCACCGAAAAGTCGCGTATACAGATGCCTTCACCGGGAGCCGTTTGTCCTGCAATTGTAAGGTCGCCATTGTTGATGTCCAACTGCGACTTCAATTGAATGGTCCCTGAAATAGCAAACACAATGGTGCGCGGCCCTTTCTTCCGGATGCCATAGCGCAGACTGCCTGGGCCCTCGTCGTTGAGGTTGGTCACGATGTATACTTCACCACCACGGCCACCGGTCGTATATTTCCCAAATCCTTCCGCTCCCGGAAAGGCTGACGGTTTCGTGAGTTCCTGTTGTGTTGTGGTTTGTGCTCCACAGGAAGCGGCCATCATCAGGCCAAGCATCCACATTTGTATTTTCATAATCTTCATCGCTTCAGTTCTATGCTGGCATACAGCAATGCGGCCAGCCCTTTGTAGTCATCAAGTCTTCGCTCTGTTGTGACATAGTAGTCAAAATCACCTTTTGACGATTTGAAATTAAGTGTGCCCACTTTCACTGTCTGATCGAGATGGAGTCTCCCTTTATCGTCGACATAAACATATCCGTTCATGATTGCATCGTAGGCGGCGTTTGCCGATTGCAGAAATGTTTCATCAAGAAAGCCCATGCGATGTCCTTTGGCAAAGGCATACGCAAACATTGCCGAACACGATGTTTCAATCCAGTTGCCTTTCCGTTCGCCTTTGTCAAGCACTGGTACCAGAGTTTGCTATCACCATCCTGGTGCTGCTTTACACCGGCAGCCACCTGCTTAAGCATGGCCACGACGTTCGCGCGTCCCGGATGATCCTGCGGCAGATAGTCCAGGCACTCTACCAGTGCAACCAGGTACCAGCCAACGGCACGTCCCCAAAACTCAGGGGAAGTTCCCCGTATCGGATCGGCCCACACCGGGTTGATCGATTCATCCCAACCATGGTACATCAACCCGCTTGCCGAGTCGTAAGTGTGCGCGTAAATGAGTTCAACCTGGTGAACTGCTTCGTCAAACCACTGCGGCTGATCGAACATGGCGGCGTACTGCATCGAAAATACATCGCCCATGAAAATGCCATCGAGCCACATTTGATGTGGGTATACTTGCTTGTGCCAATAACCACCGTCGCTGGTTTTCGGCTGCATGGTAAGTTGCCGGATCAGTGTGTCGGCAACCGATTTATATTTCGGCGCTTTTGTTTCTTCATACATATACAGCGCCACTCTGCCAGGTAATACATCGTCCAGCTTAAATTCCGACATGTCATATACGCCGGATTTGAAGCCACCTTCTTCGGCAATGAAGTCGTCGATCCATTCGCGCACATAGTTGACGTACGCGGGTTTGTTACCCTGCTTGCCAAGTTTGTAGGCACCTGCCATGAAGAAACTGTATTCGTAGTTCCATCTCCTTGGCGCATATACTGGAAATTCTTTCAGGTCGGGATATAACTGCATTGTACTTTGCACGAGCCGGTCAGCGACAGGCGTATCAGAGGGATAGCGCTTCGTGCTGGCACTGTAAGGTGTGAGCAGCTCCACACGCAGCCTGCTGTCCACGTGAATATCGGCAGCCAGCGGCGACGGGGGATCTTTGCTTTCAACGTGGATAACGAAGGTAAAGACAGGCTCATTGGATTTGAAAATGTAATTGAACACTACATGGTCCGTGTCTCCATCGCCGTCGCTGTCAGCTAGGGTGTAGGGCACCGCTTCACCAAAGTTCTGATCTGTAAAAGCAAAGCCAAACTGTTTTGCGCCAGGCAATGCATTTGTCAGTTCTGTCCATGGCAATGTGATTGATACGCTTTCACTTTCCTTCGGAAGGGGCCGATAGTCGCGATGCACCACTAGCAGCACGCGATCATTTTGGATGACCGGATCCTCGTTGCGGGCACACGCGAATACAACCGGGAGCAACAATATGGCAATGCATGTTCTCATACTTTAGTAATTGACTTTATGTAGGCACTGTATAATGTCCTGGTGCCTCTCTGATTTTCATTTGGTCTTTCCATCTGCGAATAGTCTGTTGCACAAATTTAGAGGGCCAGTCATTCTAATGATTTATGGCGACGGTCACGGGTTGTGCAAGTTCACGTGCTACTACTTTCACGTGATCAATAAAGGAGGCTTCGTCGGTAATGCCCCCAGGCTCGCCCTCCCACGCCGCCAGAAAGTAATATGTAAGTCCGCTATCTGCAGACTGGAGTCTGACGACATGACTGAACTGATCTTCAGAAAATCCTGTGAAGCTGGTGTTGTCAAACAACACGGCGATGCCCAGATTGTCATTGTTGAGGCTTTGGCGGCCAAATGTCGCGAGGTAACCAAAGCTATCATGCGTTGGTGGCGACGAAAACAATTTTGCCTTTTCATCTTTCACAAGTCCTGTGCACAGATTGTCCATATCGGTGCTTAGTGACAGATGTTGCCTGGTTATTCGCGTGCCAGCATGAATGCTGATTACCGAATTAACGTCGACCGTATCCGTGCCGGCTTTCCAGCCAGAGTAGGTGGTAGTTATGGACGAATACACGGGGCCGTTGTCGGTGATGCTGCATGTGAGGCTGTCGGTGCGTTCAACGCGGATGGCTGCGGAGTCGAGCCACGCGCCAATGGATCCAATGCCTAGCGACTTGCCGACCTTCATTACGTCCATTCCCCACGACTGCATTTCGTGATAGGAATCAAATCCTTCAAGTCCCACATGTTGCAGCACGGGTTCCGTTACCTTTTTCCCAAAAACATCAGTGGCGTTGCGCTGATCGAGGTAAAAGCGATAGCCAACTTTATCCGATTCCCACCCCGGTCCCTCGTAGCGAATAAACCATGAGTGATCTTTGTGTTCGGATGGCACGCGCATGTAGCCTACATTGCGGAACTCACCTCCTTCATACTCGCGATTGTTCCATGTGCCGTTGAATTTATGTGAAAGTTCGGCCTGCGTGCGCTTTGGATATTGACGTACGTTCTTGCCCGATGGATTGTAGCGAACCTGCAGGCTGACCGCCTGCCTCGCAGTCAGACTGTCGAGCACGATGGCAATACCGTCTTGCGGCGCATCGACGTATTGACTTGGAATCTCCCTGTCGTCGAGCATTACGATAAACGCTTCAGGATTGAATTCGATTCCCTCAAGCTGATCAGCAGGAACGAGTGCCATCACGTCATATCGTACGAATTCGGTGGGGTTGGTAACTGTAACGTCGAATGAGGATGGAAAGTCCTTTTGTTCTTGCGACATGCATGCTATAACAACAAGCCATAAGCAGACGCCCATACTTTTTACAAGCGTATTATTGTTGAATCTCTCCATTGATTGATACATTGTCCAGTTCAAGTCTTACACTCCCCTTCAGAATATTTCCATCCTTTACCTGTTCGAACGTGCAATTCTTGAACAGCACATTTTCGACCGGGTAGCCGTCTTCCGCTTCAATTCGCCAACCGTATTTCGACTCCTTGCATGTTACGTTTTCCACGTGCACGTTGCGTACCTGCGGATGGTGCGCACCCGTTTCGTTGGCGTAGAACATGTTGATTCGTACAACGGCATCCGCCACCACGCCCACGTTCACATTTCGCATGTACACGTTCTCGACGATTCCACCTCGTCGTGAATTCGACTTAATGCGCAAGGCGCGATCCAGGTTAGGGCTGCTCATCTCGCAGTTTTCGGCAAACACGTTTCTCACATTACCTGAAATTTCGCTTCCTATCACTACGCCACCGTGGCCGTCTTTCATGGTACAGTTTCGCACGATAATATTTTCACTGGCGGTGTTCACCCTGCGCCCGTCATGGTCGCGGCCCGATTTGATGGCAATGCAGTCGTCGCCGGTGTCGAACAGGCAGTCTTCAATGAGCACGCCATTGCATGATTCAGGATCGCAGCCGTCGTTGTTTGGGCCATGGCTGATCACTTTTACTTTGCGCACGATTACGTTAGTGCAAAGCACTGGGTGAATTACCCACATAGGCGATTCTTTGATGGTGACGCCTTCTATCAATACATTCTTACAACGGTAAGGCTGTATGAAATTCGGACGCAAGTAGTCGCCTTCGCCGAAAACACGTTTGCTCACAGGCTCATTGTTGGCAGCCATTTCTTTCAGCCGGTTATTGGCGGCCTCCTGCGAAGGCATGCCCTCCTTCCAGTTTATGCCCATACGCTCGCTGTCTCCCCACTTGCCTTTCCAGAACCACCAATGCTGCGGGTCAGCCTGGCCATTCAGTTCTCCGTCACCCGTCACTGCAATGTTCTCCTGCTCGTAGGCGTAAATAAGCGGCGAGTAGTTCATCAATTCAATTGCCTCGAACCTTGTGAGTACCTGCGGCAGGTATTTTTTTGTGTCGCGACTGAACAGTATTACCGAGCCCTTCACGAGGTGCAGGTCCACATTGCTTTTGAGGTGAATAGGACCTGTTTGATATTTCCCTCAGGCACCACTACGCGACCACCTCCAGCCGAGTGGCACGCCTCAATCGCTTTCCTAAACGCGTCGGTGCAGTCAGTCACGCTGTCACCTACTGCACCATAATCGGTGATGATAAATTCCTTGTTGGAAAACTGAGGCGCTTTGATGGTCTCCAAAATGACGGCTGCCTGCAGCCACGGATCGTCACTGTGGGTTTGAGTCTCGTGTGTTGGACTGCTGTTGCATGCGGCCATTAGCATCAATAGTGCGGGAAGTATCGTGCGGGCGTATTTCATATTCATTTGTTCATTGGTATTTCAGATTTCACTTCGTGAGAGCTTCAACCCGGAACCAATCGAAGTCGGCGTATCCGGCATCATTTGTTGTGGTTGCTCTTGTGCAGAAAAGCCCCATCTTCGCACCGACCCATTTACCAGGTAGCGCTTTAAGGGGCGCACCCACTTTGGTGAACGTCTTGCCATCGCTACTGTAACTAAACTGTGCCACGGCCCCTTGCGTGACGCGCAACCTCATGTAGACTTTATCTTTTACGCCTCCTAGAGTGATGGCAGTCTCCTCGCCGCCTTTGTCGGCAGCTTCACAAGTTACGTAGACCAAGTACAAACCGTCATCGGTACTTTGCACGCGCACCGCAGCATAACGCAATCCCATTAGTACGATGCCAGCAGCTTCGCCCGTTAGCGTTGGATTAGGCTTGAAACTCACGACTGTGGTTGCCTCGAAATTTTCGGCAGGCAGTTTCTGCAGAAGCAAACTGGGTGCATTCCAAAGTGTGGCGGCCTGCTGTCTGCGAATACAACCGAAGGCTGCCGCCAGGCGTCATGAAGTGCCACGTAGCCGAAGGGTTAGCCTGCCATTGCCATTGCAACCCGACGGCGGGCCGGCCAAATTCATCCGACACCGGCGGCGCGGTGATCGCGTAACCATTAACGGGTTTCTTCCACGTGCTTACAGGATTTCCAGTTCCATCCTTATCTCCATCTTCGCCGATGACCGGCCAGTCATTTACCCACCGCATGGGTTGCAGATGCACCACACGACCATACGCCTCCTTGTCCTGAAAATGCAGAAACCAATCTTCTCCCACTGCAGTCTCAACCCAGGCACCCTGGTGCGGGCCATTCACATTCGTGTTGCCTTGTTCCATTACCACACGACGTTCATAGGGGCCCCAAATGTCTTTTGATCGCAACACAATTTGCCACCCGGTCGAAACCCCGCCCGCAGGCGCGAAGATGTAGTAGTATCCATTGCGTTTGTAAAATTTGGGTCCCTCAACAGTGGGGTCCCTTTCGTGACCATCGTACACAAGGCGACCCTCGCCCACCACGCTTGTTCCATCGCTACGCAGTTGCTTTACTACGATAATACTCTTGATGCCGGCGCGGCTGCCGGCGTAGGCATGCGCGAGGTACATGCGTCCGTCGTCATCCCACAGGGGACAAGGGTCAATTAAACCTTTGCCTGCTTCAACAAGCACAGGCTCGCTCCACGGACCTTCGGGGTCTTTCGCTTTGATAAGATAAATTCCGAAGTCAGGGTCAGGATAGTATATCCAGAATTCTCCATCGCGATAACGAATAGAAGGTGCCCACACACCGTTACCATGCTGCACGGCGGAAAAATGATCGTATGGTGGCTGCCGGCGTAATGCATACCCGATCAAATTCCAATTGATGAGGTCCTTTGACTGAAGGATTGGCAAACCAGGAACTGCATTGAAACTCGATGTCGTCATGTAAAAATCATCACCAACGCGACACACGTCCGGATCGGAGTAGTCGGCATGAAGTACAGGATTGGTGTAGGTACCGTCGCCGTTGTCCGCCGACCACGGATTCAACTGCGCCAATGTAGCGAACGATACAAACATGCATGGAATCCAGAGTTGCTTCATTTCGTTTCGGGGTTCCAATCGAGAAAAATAGATTTCAGTGTATACTTTCGCGCCTCTTCATCTGTCAGAATATGTATCCACCTGAACCGTGCTGCGTCGTTGGCGCCCGGGCCTGTGCTGCCATATTCAGCGTAACGTGCGGTTGATTCGTTAGCTGGATTGCGCCAGTTGTTCCAGCCAGTGTCGGCAATATGATCGCCCAGGCTGCATCGTATGTATGTGACAGATGCGTATGGCGTCCATGGCCTGCCGAGTGATACGCCTTTCAGTCCTTCATCGCCAGTGAGCTTGCAATCGAAAAAGACAAATCCATACTTGACTTCGCGCGGTGTGGACGCTGCCGTTACATGCGACTTCTTCTTGCCGTGGATATGACAACTTTGAAATACAGCCGTGGCCGGTCCGAAGATAAAGTCCGTTGTTCCTTCTATGTAGCAGTTTTTGTAGTATTGACGGCTGCTTGGACCACTCGCAAAAAGTACGTCCTGAAAACCGATGAAGCGGCAGTTGGTAAATTTAAGCCTGTCTCCATTGGCAAAAATGGCAACGGCCTGGCCGGCTGTGAAGCCAGCATCGTTTTGGAATGTGATGTTCTCCGCAGAAAAATCAGATGCGTAAAGGAAGAAACTGGCCGACGTCCAAGTGTTGATGGTGTCGCCGTTGGGCAATCGAAGGCCTGCGTGA
>JAAURZ010000045.1 GCA_012031955.1 Bacteroidia bacterium | reverse complement strand
TGTCAACTGTTCCAGCACGAATCGCAGGAGTTTTCGTTTTGTCAGGGACAAACAACACAAAGTCATCCACTCCAGCTGACGGAAGATAGCTTCCCACGTCTGTACCTGCTACTGCTGGTCGATCAGACATCAGCAGAGCTGCTGAGCTTGCCGCAAGTAGAGCTCCCCGCCTGCCAATGCTGGCACCATCTGCAGCTAGTGCTGCATGTGCTGTGGCAGCTCGTCCGGAGGGCACAGCGCATGTCTCAATCCGACGAGAGCACTGGTTAAGTGTTATCGACCGGATGGTGTAAACCTGCAAGCACCACAAGCGGTGGTCTTGTGGTTGTGGTGGTCTAGTGGTTCACCACTGTACGCAATTGTGTGCAGTATGCGAGCACAAGTCGAAAGCAATGAAACGGTGCACGCGTTGAAACCAAGGTTTGGTATGTTTTTTTTACTATTCGACATATCCGGCAACTGCTGCAGAGAGAGCGAAGCATTGCAGGCGGATGCAGCACTCGTTCGCAAAGAAACCAAACCATTGCGTAACACTCAGATTCGCTCAGATACACACCATGATTCTCTAACTTCGATGCTGCTCCGCGATTATGGGGTCACTGCGTACGTCGTGCTTCCTTCCAACTGCGATGCTGCGTGCAGAAGAATCGTTCAGATAAGTTCGTTGCAACCAAGCGGCCAGGAAGACAATCCACGCATCTCAAAAGAACACGATGAGCTACATGTGCTAGTACGTTTGCGTGTGGGGCTCTCTACTTGTGCTGGCGTTTTCAGGGCGCTGATTCTTGACCCTGATTTCGTGTGGCCGAGGGGTCTGCGAATTCTGTGCCCACATGCGCATTGCGCCGATATCCTCAGCACTGTGAACTCGCTTCTGCGAACCAACACACGGTCATGTGCATAAACATGTTCTTTATCTAGCCTTGGTGATTACAGACTGCAGAGACTCTTCAGTCTCAGTGAATTCCTTGCCAACAAGTAGACCGGCGCGCTCTATTGGTCAAATCTACAGTGTCTGAACTGTGCATCTCCACATCGTCGTGATACATAGTACACTCTGTTGCCTGGAAGAAGATGGGGGCCGCGACCGTCGCTGTGCTCTGCATTGATATGCAGAATGACTTTGTGCTGCCTACTGGCAAGCTTTTCGTGAAGGAAGCACCGTCATGCATCCAGTACTGCCAAACGCTGATTGAATGTGCCAGACAGAAAGGCGCTCCGGTGTTTTGGGTCATCAGGGAGCATGATCCATCAGGTGCCACGTTCACCTCATCCCTTGCTCCCTCTTACGGACTGCACAGCACAAGCTGCTGCTGCTACTGCTGGAGCACCCTCCAACCATTTTTGCTGTTATTGGCCCATTTTTTTTGTTAGCAATGGCGTGACAAGCTTCCTCCACGTCGTTCCATTGGACACTCCAGAGTTGATTGGCAAACTGCGTGCATGTCTCACGGTGAGCATCTGCACAGCATACAACGTGGCGCGTGAAGCCATAAGCAAGGCTACTGGAGGATTAATACCAGGCGCAACTCAAACAAGAAATGAGCAACCGTGCGCAATATTCAATCGCAGACGCGATTAAAGGAAGCTCGAATATCGTAGACAGGCGATACAAGTTTTATTAACCAACATTACACAGGCGCATACCCGGCACACTGGGTGTGCGCCTGTTTCTTTATATGGCATTAGACAGGGAATGGGCGGAGTCGTTCAAAGAAAAACTCGACCGGCACTACAGTTGGCCGTCCCTGTATATTTTAAATTCATCGTGCCAGCCGGCAGCGAAGCCGAACTCAAACAGCTATTCCCCTTGCACACCGCCACCGAAAAGCAATCTAAAAACGGTAACTACACCAGCATCACCCTGCAAATGATGATGCCATCCAGCGATGCCGTCGTTGAAGTGTATCAGCAAGCGTCGAAGGTGGATGGTGTAATCGCACTTTGATTGACCCGGTCGTTTCTCTTACCTTCGTACAAATCAAAAAAACGAAGGCCATGTGGAAAGAAGAGAATAACAAACTGACCCGAACATTCAAGTTCAGAGACTTCACAGAAGCTTTTGGCTTCATGACCCAGGTAGCGCTCCTTGCCGAAAAAATGAATCACCACCCAACCTGGACGAACACCTGGAATACTGTTAAAATAGAATTAAGCACGCACGATGCCGGCGACATAGTTACCGAACGCGACAGAAAACTGGCGGACGCCATTGATCAGATCGCAAAATGAGCGACACGCAAGCCACCTCGCTGTACCTTGTACCCACACCAATAGGCAACCTTGCCGACATCACACTGCGCGCGCTTGACACACTCAAATCGGTAGACTTTATTCTGGCTGAAGACACGCGTACTTCCGGCGTTTTATTGAAACACTATGGCATCGCCAAGCCGCTGCAGCGCTTTCACAATTTTAACGAACACAAGGTAATTGACAACCTCGTGAAAAAAATGCATGACGGAGAAACTGCCGCGCTTGTCTCGGATGCCGGTACGCCAGGCATTTCCGATCCGGGCTTCCTGTTGGTACGCGCGTGTCTTGCCGCGGGGCTGGAAGTGGAATGCCTGCCCGGCGCAACGGCCCTGATACCTGCCCTCGTAAAGTCGGGCCTGCCCTGCGACAGGTTTGTGTTTGAAGGTTTCCTGCCCCACAAAAAAGGGCGTCAAACGGCGTTGAAAAACCTGGCTGCCGAAGAGCGGACCCTGGTCTTTTATGAATCGCCACACCGCCTGCTCAAGACACTGCAGCAGTTCTTGGAATATTTCGGGCCGGAGCGCAAAGCGGCGGTATCGCGCGAGCTCACAAAAAATTTGAAGAAACACGCAGGGGTACACTTCCCGAACTTGTAACGCATTTCACCCAACATCCGCCAAAAGGAGAAATCGTGATTGTAGTAGATGGACACAAGTAAGCGTGCGTGGCTACTTGCCGGCGTGCCGGCGTTCGCGGCGATGATCGCGTGCTCCTTGTGGTGGCCGGCGGTGCTCGTGTCGCTTGCGCTCTACCTGTATTGCAACGACCTGCTGTCGCTGCGCATCGGCACAATAAAGGCCGCATGGCTCTCGGCCATAGTGCTCGCCTTATCACTTGTAGTCGCTAAGCTGATCAGAGGAGGGTTCGACGGTGTGTCAGCAATCCACGCAACAGGCCTGTCATTGTCTTTCCCAATTCACGCATATCTCAAGCAGGCTGTGCCATCGCGTAAGTTTGGCATGCTGCAAATTCCCGTGTTCTGGTTCGCGCTCCAATATCTCTTTATAAAATTGTTGCCTGGCCCGGGCCTTATCATTTTAGCCGACGTGGCTGCCGTTCCTTTGCAATACTTTGGCTGGAGCGTCGCCACCGGGTTTATGGGAATTTCGGCCTGGATATGGCTCGTAAACTTTCTCTTGTACGGAGTGCTGGTACAAACTGGCGCCGTGCGTGCAGCATTGGGGTTGGTTGCCGGCATTGCGGTTGCCACGCCATTTGTGGCCACCTCAGCAGGGCCGTCGTTGCAACTTGCCGACCTTGTTATGCTTTACACCAGTGGCCAATCTAATCATGAGGCTTATGTAATAAATGGCGAACTCATTCCTCGAACTGCCGCATGGATTAGCATTTTGATTGTTATCTTCACCCTGGTTAGGCGCCGCACCCAAAAAAATAGAGACATGAATCTGCCTGAAATTGAAAACGAAGTTGTCGCACTCTCCCGATCGGTAGGCCGGTTCATTTTGAATGAGT
This sequence comes from Bacteroidia bacterium, assembly GCA_012031955.1. Next base: position 6,168 of record JAAURZ010000045.1, on the reverse strand, counting down.
GCGTCAATTTCGACCGGATCAATATCGAACAAAAGCAAGGTTTCAATAACCTTGTCTCATATGTCGACAAGGAGGCGGAGTTGCGAATCGTTGGCAAATTGAAAGAGGTATTTCCCGAAGCAGGCTTTATTACAGAAGAAGGCACAGTAGAACAGGCATCGGAAACACCGTATAAGTGGATCATCGATCCTTTGGACGGCACCACTAATTTTCTTCACGGGCTTCCGGTGTACGCTATCAGCATTGGCCTCGCTCACTATGACCAAGTTGTACTCGGTGTGGTGCACGATATAAACCGCGACGAATGTTTTCACGCTTCGCAAGGCAAGCCGGCCTATATGAACGACCAGGTAATCAGGGTGTCGTCGCTACAGTCGCTGCAGGAAAGTCTGCTTGCCACCGGCTTCCCCTATTATATGTTCGACAAGAAAGATGTTTACCTCGACATCATTCAACATTTTCTTACCCAAACGCACGGCATACGCCGGTTGGGCAGCGCCGCCATAGACCTTGCGTATGTGGCGTGTGGGCGCCTGGAGGGTTTCTTTGAATACAATCTGAACCCCTGGGATGTGGCCGCCGGCACTTTTATTGTGCAGCAGGCAGGTGGCGTGGTCACCGATTTCAGGGGGAGGCGACCAGTTCCTGTTTGGCGGCGAGCTGTGCGCCTGCTGCGCCGGCGTGCACGCCGATATGTTGGCGATCATCAAGAAACACTGGTGGGCCTAGCACAACACCGCCTGCCAATCGCTATTTTTAAGTCATCAAACACAAACCCATACATCATGAACCGACAGCTTAAAAACTGGATCCTACTTTTCGTCTGTTTCCTGCTTGCAGCAGGCGCAGCGTTGGCGCAACCCAAAGCAGCCGATCCATTGCCTACCGACCCAAAGGTGAAGGTTGGAAAACTTGCCAACGGGCTAACCTACTATATCCGGAAAAACAGCCGGCCCGAAAAGAAAGTGGAACTGCGCCTGGTAGTAAACGCGGGCTCCATACTCGAAGATGACGACCAGCAGGGGCTCGCGCACTTCACCGAGCACATGGCGTTCAATGGTTCTAAGAATTTCAAAAAGAACGACCTCGTATCTTTTCTTCAATCCATCGGTGTAGAGTTTGGCGCCGACCTCAATGCGTACACGAGCTTCGACGAAACGGTGTACATTCTTCCTATTCCGACCGACAAGCCTGAGAACCTGGAAAAAGGATTTCTGATACTCGAAGACTGGGCCAGCACGGTGGCATTCGATAACGACGAGATCGACAAAGAGCGTGGCGTTGTGCTGGAAGAATCACGGCTTGGCAAGGGCGCCAATGACAGAATGCAAAAAGTTTGGATTCCGAAATTACTCGAAGGTTCGAAATACGCCGAACGTCTCGCAATAGGCAAAGACGAGATACTCAAGAATTTCAAATACGACGTGGTAAAGCGCTTCTACAAGGACTGGTACCGGCCCAACCTGATGGCCGTGGTGGTTGTAGGCGACATCGAGCCTGCCGCTGCGGAGGCCATGATAAAGAAGCATTTCGAAAAACTGACGAACCCCGGCAACCCGCGCGAACGCAAGGCAGAGGCCATCCCCCCGCGCAAGCAGTCTGAGGGCGTGGTTGTAACCGACAAGGAAGCGACAAATTTCTTCTTGCAAATATTTTATTCGACTGAAAAATCAAAAATCGAGACGACGGTCGGCGACTACCGGCACAGTCTCGTACAGCGAATGTTCACCACTATGTTGAGCCAGCGCCTGCAGGAGCTTACACAAAAGGCGAACCCGCCCTTTATCTTTGCATCCAGCAGCCTTGGCGGTTTCCTGCGAGGATACGAACTCTACAGTTCGTTCGCCGTGCTCACGCAAGCTGGCGTTGAACCCGCGATGAATGCGCTGATACAGGAAAATGAACGGGCGAGAAAATTCGGCTTCACCGACGCCGAACTTGACCGCGCCAAGAAGTCGCTTCTACGCGGCATGGAGCGCACTTACAACGAACGTGAAAAGAGTGAGTCAGAAAACTACGCCGACGAGTACATCCGCGCATTCCTGGAGCATGAGCCCATTCCCGGCATCGAAAATGAGTACGCCTATTATCAGACATTCCTGAGCGGGATCACGCTGGATGAAGTAAATAAATTTACGGCTGCCACGATTCCTACCGTCGATAAAAATAAACATGGTGCTGCTCACCGGCCCCGACCAGGCGCCGTTTACGCTGCCCACCGGCGAACAATTGCTGGCCATATCGAACACAGCAGCGCAAGCCGAAGTAACAGCCTACAAAGAAGAAGCAGTGGCTTCATCGTTGTTGGAAAAAGCACCGGCCGCGGGCAAAATACTAGGGGAAAAAGTGAACAAAGAAATCGGCACGACGGAGCTCACGCTTAGCAACGGGATCAAAGTGATCCTGAAACCCACTGATTTCAAAAACGACCAGGTGCTTATGTCGGCCACACGATTCGGCGGTCAGTACTTATACGATGCAAAAGACCGGTACAATGCCGAGTACGCTGCCACCGTGGTTGGGCAGATGGGCGCAGGGCCCTTTTCGCCGCTCGACTTGCGCAAAGTGCTGGCAGGCAAAACAGTGAGCGTGGCGCCGCGCTTCGGCACCATTACCGAAGGCCTCAGCGGACAGAGTGGTGTCAACGACATAGAGGCCATGCTGCAACTTGCGTATCTCTACTTCACCCAGCCAAGAAAAGACGAAGCGCTTTTCACCTCATTTGTTTCAAAGCAATCGGCCCTCTACCAAAACCTGATGTCCGATCCGAACGCCGTGTTTCAGGATTCATTGCTGCACACCATTTACCAGGGCCATCCGCGCGCGCCGCAACTGCCAAGCCCTGGCGACTTTTCTAAAATCGATCTGGAGCGCGCGCTTACTATTTACAAAGAGCGCTTCGGCGACGCTGGCGATTACACATTCATGCTGGTAGGCAGCTTCGACGTGAATGCGATCAAGCCGCTCATCGCCACATACATTGCAAGCCTGCCGGCCTCCGGCCGCAAGTCTGGCTTCAAAGATGCGGGCCTCCGACCCGTACGCGGCGTGGTTAATAAAAAGGTATACAAAGGCACCGAAGCCAAGAGCATGATCAACATACTGTACACCGGCGAAGCCCCCTACTCGTCGAGTGAGGCGCTCAGGCTGCAGGCGGTTATAGAAGTGCTGAACATTAAGCTTACTGAAACGCTGCGCGAAGAAATGAGCGGTGTGTACGGCGCCGGCGTGTATGGCGGACTCAATAAAAATCCATACAACTACTACATGATTACCACGGCCATACCCTGCGGCCCCGAGAACGTTGACAAGCTGATAAAGGCGACACTGGATGAAATCGGAAAATTGAAATCGAGCGGGCCGACGACTGAAGACCTGGCCAAGGTGAAAGAAACCTGGAAGAAACAGTACGAAGAAAACATGAAGGACAACAACTACTGGTTGCGCTTCCTTGTGTCGACTGTCGAGCTGGGCACCAACACCGGCGACATACTCACTTATGAAAAGCGTGTCGACGCGCTCACAAGCAAAGAACTGCAGGACGCGGCCGCCAAATACTTTAACGACAAGAACTTTATACAGGTGGTACTATACCCCGAAACAAACAAATAGGTCTGCCGTCATAATGCATCGTAAATAGAAAGCCCTCCGGAAATTCCGGAGGGCTTCTTTTTTGGTGAAAGACAGGGTTGGTAAATGTTATTCGTAACGCAGTGAGTTGATAGGATTTCGCACCGCCGCGCGGTACGACCGGTAGCCCACCGTGCACATGGCAATCAGGAATGTGGTGAGCACCCCAAGCACAAAGACCCACCAGCCTATAGTGATCTTGTAAGCAAATGTGTCAAGCCAGCCATTCATCACATACCACGACAACGGTGCCGCAACTATGAATCCGATCGCTACCAATTGCACATATTCCCTGGAGAAGATGAGCATAATGCCGGACACCGACGCACCAAGCACCTTGCGCACGCCTATCTCCTTTGTCTTCTGGTTGATCATATAGGTGGCCAGACCAAACAATCCAAGGCACCCGATAAAAATGGCCAGCGTCGTAAAAATGCCGAGGAGTATCGACATCTTCTGTTCGCCTTCATAAAATTGCTTTATCCGCTCGTCGAGAAAAGTATAATCGAAAACCGATTCCGGAAAAAACGATTCCCATGTTTGTTTGATTTTGCTCACCATGCGTGCCACGTCGGGCGAGTTGATTTTGAGCGATGCTGTGTAATAACCCCTGATCTCGCTGCGCAACACGATGGGCTCTATTTCCCGCCGCAGCGAAGTGGCATGAAAATCCTTCACCACACCCACTACCGGCAACGTGCGGCCCCACATGGTCAGGTTTCTGCCCAGTATTTCTTCCGGTTGCTGAAAGCCCATCAGTTTCACGAGCCGCTCATTTACAACATGCGCAACCGGCGTGTCGCTGGGAGGCAATGTTGTACCTGCAAGCAGTTCGAGCTTATACAGCTTTGTGTACTCGGCGTCCACCTGCTTCACCTGCGTGGTGAAATTCTGGTCGATGCCATCTACGGTAAAACTCGTGGCACTTGTAGAGCCTGATGATGGTGGCGTGGACGAAAGGCTAACTTGCTCTACACCCTGTATGCGCGCGAATTCAATCGCCAGTGTTTTCTTCTTCTGATCGTCAGTTTGTCCTGGTATCGGAACATTGATTACAGCATCCTTTGGCAAACCAAGGTCTTTTTGTTGAAAGTAGCGCATCTGCGCTATCAGCACAATCGTGCCGAAGATGAAGAACTGAGAGATGATAAATTGAAAAGCCACAAGACTTTTTCTCATCCAGAAACCGGACGACCTCTTGTTATCCAACTGATTCTTCAGCGCCGTTACCGGGTTGTAACCCGACAACGTGAAGGCCGGATACAACCCCGACAATAGTGACACGATGAGAAAAACGCCAACCAAATAGGCGACCAGGCTCATGTTGCCAGTCAGGTCGAGACTCAGTGACTGGTGAAGGAATGGGTTGAGAAATTGCAATGATACCTGTACCACACCCAACGATAAGACCATGGCCAGCAAAGTGATGGTGGCTGTTTCACCCAGAAACTGTCGCACGAGTTGCGACCTGGAACCGCCGAGCGTTTTGCGAATGCCTACCTCTTTGGAGCGTTTGATTGCTTCCGCGGTGGTGAGGTTTATGAAGTTGATGCACGCCGTAATGATGAGAAAAATACCAATCACTGATAGCATGGCGATAACGCCCTTGCTCACTGAACTGTAATTGTAGTTGGAAAAACGTGTGTCGAAGTGCAGGTCGCTCATCGGCTGAAAGAGAAAAGTCTGGTGATCCCAGTTATCGTCGCCGAGGTATTTAGTTACAAAGTCCGGCATTCTCGCTTCCAACTGTTTGATGTCGATGCCCTCTTTCAAAAGGAAATAGCATTGGTTGTTGCTCGAGATGCTGCCCCAACCTTCGTCCTCCAGCCCGCGTGCAATGGTAATTTGTGAGAACATCAGGTTAAATGGAAAATCGGTGTTGTCGGCATAGTCTGGTATTACCGCTCCTACTACAAAGTCGAGCGTGTCGTAGTGAATAATTTTTCCAATAGGGTCTTGTCCCCTGAAATATTTTTCTGCCAGCGACGTGGAAACCACAGCCTGATTGGGAGAGGCGAGCGTCTTTTGCGGGTCACCTTCCACAGTGCTCCTGTCGAACAAATCGAAGAAAGAAGGTTGCGCGAAGACCACGCCTTTTGGCTCCTCAAATTTGCTGTAGGTGCCGTCGGCTTTGGGAATGAGGATGGTCGCGCCGGACCTGTAAGACGTGAAGGTTATTTTTTCCGCTTCGGGAAACTCTTCGGCCAACGCGCCGGGCAATACCGCCGGTACACCCGGTTGGTAATCTTTTTCGCTGCTTCCGTCGGACACGGTGGTGACGCGGTAGATGCGTTGGAAATTTGTATTGAACGTGTCGAAGCTGGTTTGAAAATCGACCAGCAAAAACAGGATTACCGACGCGGAAATGCCGAGTGTAAGTCCGGTAACGTTGAAAAGAAAAGAACCTCGTCGACGACTGAGGATTCTGAGGGTTGTTATAAGGTAGTTTTGGAGCATCCGGGTTGATTTGCACCATGCCGTCCAACATTAATGCCATGGCATTTCCCTTCAAAAACGCCCAAATTTAGGGGTATGGGA
>JAAURZ010000044.1 GCA_012031955.1 Bacteroidia bacterium | reverse complement strand
GGCATATACCGCATCTGGACACTGGTAGATACTGACAACACAGCGTCTATCAGCGTGCTGCGCAAATGCGGGCTCGTCGAAGAAGGTATTCATAAACGCTGGATGCGCTTCGTAAACCAGGGAGACGAACCCAGGGACTGTGCTTTCTTTGTACTTCCGCCGTAGCCATGTGCAACGCGGGTACCCTTACGTCGAGCAACTCCTGCTCCAGCAGGCCGGCCCACGCTTGTAGATAGGTGATCACGTCTGCCTTAACATTGTGTTGCAGCGCCCGCCGGTGGAATGGCAGACATCGGAGCACCCGGCCGTCGGACAGCCGTTCGAGGTGGCGCAAGTCTTCGACGTCGAATCCGAAGCCGAGCATGGACGTGATCAGGTCGTCCATAGGCAGCCCGCTCGTGGGGCAGTAATCATTAAGCTGGTCGCTCCAGTCGCCGTGGCGTTCCATGGCGCGCGCATGAATTTCGTCTTTCCTTAAGTGCGTCACCTGCTGCGCCAGGAAACCGCAGTTGCACAGACCCATGTGGCCCCACTGGTAGGCGTCGCTGCCGGCCAGTCGTTGCGCAGTCCCGCGTATCGCCGCGATAATGTGGATGCTTGGTGTTGCCATGTGCAGACAGTCAGGTCATAGTATCAGCTAGATAACAAGCCCGGTACCGGCGAAGTTACCGTGAATCACGTCTTAATGAAAACTCCATTCACATAATTCCTTTTGAAAGACATGGAATTACCAGCTATTCTTATAAAAAAAACTGAAATGTTCTTAAAGAAATTCCAACACTATATGATTGTGGCACTGGCGGTGGCGATGGCCGTATGCTGCGGGTGCTCTACCTCCACCGAGTCGAAGCTTGCAAAAGGTGTGGGCATAAACCTGGAAAACATGGACACCACGGTGCGGCCTGCCGACGACTTCTTTCTTTTTGTAAACGGTGGCTGGATCGCGCGAACCGAGATACCCGCAGACCAGGGCAGGTGGGGGAGCTTTTCCGAGCTTGGCGAAAATACCCGCAACGACGTGCTCGCTGTGCTGAAAGAATCCGCCACGGGCGACCAGTATCCCGATGGATCGGACCAGCGCAAGGCGTCTGACTTTTTCGCCATCGGCATGGACTCCGCGCAAGCCGAGGCCATGGGCATCAAACCCATACAACCTTACCTGGATAAAATCAACGCCATTACCACGCCGCTTGAACTTCAGAAATACCTGGTCGAGCAGCAACGCGTAGGCACCGGCGCCTTCTTCGGCATATTTGTGAACAACGATTTGAAGAAGAGCGACCAGGTGGCTTTATATATAGGAGCGAGCGGACTGGGTTTGCCCGAACGCGACTACTACACGAAGACCGACCCTAAATCGGCGGAGACACGTGAAAAGTATGTGAAACACATGACCGACATGTTTGTGCTCGCCGGCGAAATGCCCCAGGAAGCCGCCAACCACGCCGACGCCATCATGGTGATAGAGACCGCGCTGGCCAACAACACCATGACAAAAGAAGACCGCCGCGATCCTAACAAGCGCTACAACAAGCGATCGATCGCTCAGCTTCAGTCAATCGTACCGTCGGTGAATTGGGACACCTACCTGAAGGACCTCGGTATTTCGGGAATGGATTCCGTGATTATTTCCGACCTCGGTTTCATGGATGGCCTGCCTGAAGTATTTGCGAAAACGAAAATGGAAAACGTGCGCGCCTACCTTCGTTGGAAATTGATCGACATGGCGGCGCCGTTCCTCAACTACGCGCTGGTGGTTGAAGACTTCGAATTCAACACCAAATACCTGCGTGGCATTGAAGAACTCAGGCCCAGGTGGAAGCGCGTGCTCGACGCCACTAACGGCACGTTGGGCGAGGCCATAGGAAAGCTCTATGTCGACAAGAACTTCCCGCCGGAGGCCAAGCAAAAAGCGATTGAGATGGTCGAAAATATCAAGCTGGCATTCGCGGAGCGCATCAAAGGGCTCGACTGGATGTCGGACTCAACCAAAGCGAAGGCGCTGAACAAACTCAGCACGTTCTCCGTCAAGATAGGCTATCCCGATGAGTGGCGCGACTACGCCGGCTTGCAAGTCGACAAGAATCCGGAGAAAGCATCGTATGCGCAAAACGTAATAAACGGAAGAAAATTCAACATGCAGCGCATGCTCGACAAGCTAGGCAAACCTGTCGATAAAAAAGAATGGCGTATGACACCGCAGACAGTGAATGCGTACTACAACCCGACCTTCAATGAGATCGTATTTCCGGCCGCCATCCTTCAGCCGCCCTTCTACGACTATCGTGCCGACGACGCGGTGAACTACGGTGGCATCGGCGCGGTGATCGGCCATGAAATATCACACGGCTTCGACGACCAGGGAAGCAAGTTCGACGCCGAAGGAAACCTGAAAAACTGGTGGACCGACGAAGACCTGGAAAAATTCCAGACCAAGGGCAATGCCTACGCAGCCCAGTTCGACGCGTACGAACCGTTGAAAGACGTGCACGTGCAAGGTAAATTCACCCTGGGCGAAAACATCGGCGACCTGGGTGGAGTGGCCGTGGCTTACGCCGGCTTGCAGCGCTACCTGAAAGAACACGGCAGCCCCGGCCTCATCGACGGTTTTACACCCGAGCAGCGCTTCTTTATTTCGTGGGCAACTATCTGGCGTATCAAATACAAAGAAGAGAGCCTGCGCACCCAGGTGCAGACCGACCCGCATGCACCGGCTATGTACCGGGCTAACGGGCCGCTGTCCAACAACGAGGACTTTTACACTGCTTTTAGCGTGAAACCGGGCGACAAAATGTACCGGGCCGACTCGGTGAGGGTAAAGATCTGGTAGCCGGCCGTAAAATTTTCAGGACACTTTGTGAAGCATTCAGACTTTTGCTATAATTGCCACCGTAAGGAACATCCAAACCGACTATGGGCAAGGGAGACAAGAAATCGGCAAAAGGCAAGCGTTGGAGACAATCCTTCGGCAAGTCGCGAAACCGCAGGTCTATCAAGGCAAGGTTGGAGCGGGGTGATGCCACCAAGGTGGCAGGTGCTGTAACCGAAGACACCAAAGCAAAACCCGCAAGAAAGAAGTAGGAAGCTTAAGAAATAACAAACATGAAGAAGCATTTTACAATTACATGGTGGTGGCATATATCAGACATTGATATGTGAACAGCCATGCTATGAAAATTGCACTTTAGCCCGGGGGCCCGCTGTTCGCAGCGGGCCCTCGTGTTTTATATACCGAGAAATAACAGTGCCGATGAAATACAAACTCAAAACGTACGCCGAGAAATTACTGGCCGACACCCTCACCCCGGTCAACATTTACCTGAAGCTGAGAGACGCCTTTGCCGGTAGTATCCTGCTGGAAAGCTCCGACTACCACGGCCATGAGAACAGCCTCTCTTTTATCTGCTGCGATCCCATCGCGTCGTTCCAGGTGAAAAACAACATGGCCGTTAGCCGCTATCCCGACGGCACCATCAACAAAGAAGACGTAGCCGGCCAGGGGCTGTTGGTGGAGGCTTTGAAAAGATTCATGAACATGTTTGAGCCAGACCAGGCGCTCGATCAGAAGAACAGCTATGCGGGTCTGTTCGGATACATCGGTTACGACGCCGTGAAGCATTTTGAATCCGTGACCATCGATCAAAAAGAGCAGCTCATACCAGACGCAGTCTACAAACTCTATCGCTACGTGATATTGGTGGACCATTTCTCCAACGCGCTCACCCTGTTCGAAAAACACCTGGGCCGGCAACAACGGGGCGTCGACCTTGCATCGCATACGTCAGATTATTTTCAGCAACCGCTTCGCCACATACAAGTTCACCCTCACCGACAATGAAACGTCGAACTTCACCGACCAGGAATTCCTTCAGGTGATCGATAAAGGCAAAGAACACTGCTACCGCGGCGATGTATTCCAGATTGTATTGTCGCGGCGGTTTACCACCGGCTTCCAGGGCGACGAATTCAACGTGTACCGTGCATTACGTTCAATCAACCCCTCGCCGTATTTGTTTTACTTCGACTACGGCAGCTTTAAACTGATGGGCTCATCGCCCGAGGCGCAATTGCAAGTAAAGAAAGGAAAGGCGCATATATTTCCCATCGCAGGCACATTCCGGAGAACAGGCAACGACCAGGAAGACGCAGCCCTGGCGGAAAAGCTGGCCGCCGACGAAAAAGAAAACGCTGAGCATGTGATGCTGGTGGATCTGGCGCGCAACGACATGAGCCGCAACGCCGGGCACGTGACCGTGGAAGTATTTAAGGAAATACAATTTTACTCGCACGTCATACACCTCGTGTCCAAAGTGACAGGCACCCTGCGCGACGATGCCCTGGTGGTAAACATGGCGGCCGATACCTTCCCCGCCGGCACACTCTCGGGTGCGCCCAAACACATGGCCATGCAGTTGATCGACAGGTACGAGAATGTGAATCGCAGCTTCTACGGCGGCGCCATCGGGTTCATTGGATTCGATCAGTCGTTCAACCATGCCATTATGATACGTACCTTTCTGAGCATCGACAACAAACTGATATTCCAGGCGGGCGCCGGGGTGGTGTCCAAATCCAAAAGCGAGAGCGAACTGCAGGAAGTGAACAACAAACTCGAAGCACTGCGCCGGCGCCGTGCGTATAGGCCGAGAACATTTAACAAAAAGGAGCAACAGAAGCAGAAATGAAAATTCTTGATACTCGATAACTACGATTCATTTACCTACAACCTCGTGCACATTGTGCGTGCGCTCGGCTACACACCCGACGTGATCCGCAACGACGCCATTACTACGGACGCGGTGGGCATATACGACAAATCATGCTGTCGCCGGGGCCTGGCATTCCCGATGAAGCAGGCATCATGAAAGATGTGATCAAAAGGTACGGACCAACCAGGAGCATACTGGGCGTGTGTCTTGGCCACCAGGGCATCGGCGAAGTGTACGGCGCATCCTTGTTCAACATTCCGAAGGTGCTGCACGGTGTTACCTCCGTAGCCACCGTGCTCGACCGCGACGAATACTTGTTCAACAATGTGTCAGACCGTTTTCAGGCCACGCACTACCACTCGTGGGCCATCAAACCCGAAAGCATTCCACCGGCGCTGAAGGTAACAGCCGCGAACGATGAAGGCCTGGTAATGGGCGTGCGCCACGTAGAATACGACGTGCGCGGTGTGCAATTCCACCCGGAGTCGGTGATGACACCCGAAGGCGCCAAAATGATCGACAACTGGATAAAACACAAGGCATAACGCAATGAAGCAGATACTGAACGAACTCATAGATCACAGGTCGCTCACGAAAGAGACGGCGCGCGAAGTGCTGGTGGAACTGGCTTCCGGAAAGTTCAATGCCAGCCAGACCACCGCATTCATGACCGTGTACATGATGCGCAGCATTACGGTGGACGAGCTACAGGGCTTTCGCGATGCCATGCTGGAACTATGCATACCCGCCAGGTTCGACCAACCGGTGATGGACGTGTGTGGCACCGGTGGCGACGCCAAGAACACATTCAACATCTCCACACTGTCGTCGTTTGTGGTGGCCGCCGCGGGGCAGCCCGTCGCCAAACATGGCAACTACGGTGTGTCGTCGGTAAGTGGATCGAGCAACCTGCTCGAATACTTCGGTTACAAGTTCACCAACAACATCGACGAATTGCGCCGCAGCCTCGACCGTGCCAACATCTGTTTCATGCACGCACCGCTGTTCCATCCCGCCATGAAGAACGTGGCGCCTATTCGAAAAGAACTTGGCGTGAAAACATTCTTCAACATGCTCGGCCCGATGGTGAACCCGGCGTTTCCCACGCGCCAGTTGGTAGGTGTATTCAGCCTCGAACTTGCACGGCAGTACTGTTACCTGTACCAGCGCAGCAACAAGCAGTACGTAATATTGCACGCGCTCGATGGCTACGACGAAGTATCGCTCACCGGGGCCTTCAAATATTTCTTTAACGGCGGCGAACGCATTGCCGATCCCGAAGACCTTGCGCTGCCATATCTCAAAAGTGCCGACTTGAAAGGAGGAGACACAGTAGAGGAAGCGGCGAAAATATTCCTGAACGTACTCGATGGCAACGGCACGGCCCAGCAAAACGCCGCAGTGATTGCCAACGCCGCCATGGCGCTCTTCGCAGCCGACCAGCAGCCGGGAATCGCGCCGGCAGTAGAGAAAGCGCGCGAGGCCCTTGTGTCCGGCAGGGCGAAAGAAGCATTTCAAAAACTAATTCAGGCATAGCCACATGAACATACTCGACAAGATTGTAGCTCACAAACGGCAGGAGGTAGCCGAGCGAAAGAGCCTCTTTCCGGTAAAGCTGTTGGAAAAGAGTATTTATTTTCCATCGCCCACCGTGTCGCTTGCCAGGTACGTGAACCGGCCCGACAAGTCGGGCATCATCGCCGAGATCAAGCGCAAGTCGCCGTCGAAGGGCATGATCAATCCCTATGTGTCGGTGGAACGTACCAGCATCGGCTACATGCAGGCCGGCGCGTCCGCGCTCTCGGTGCTCACCGATACCGAATTTTTCGGCGGCACCAACGACGACCTGAAGACAGCACGCAAATTCAACTTCTGCCCCGTATTGCGAAAAGACTTCACGGTCGACGAGTACCAGGTCATCGAAGCCAAATCCATTGGCGCCGATGCCATTCTTCTCATCGCAGCGGTGCTATCGCCGCCCGAGATCAAAGCACTTACAGAAGTAGCCGCTTCGCTGGGACTGGAAGTGCTGCTAGAAGTACACAACGCAGACGAACTCAAAGCCAACCTTGACAATGGGGCTTCCATCATAGGCGTCAACAACCGCAACCTCAAAACATTTGAAGTAAGCCTCGATACGTCGATACAACTCGCCGCACTCATGCCGCCCACAGTCACCAAAATCTCTGAAAGCGGCATGACACGCCCGACAAGATCATCGCACTGCGCAAGCACGGATTCCGGGGCTTCCTGGATCGGTGGAGAACTTCATGCGGCATAATCGCCCGGAACTGGCGTGTAAAGAATTTATTGATGACCTTAGGAAACTGGAAATAACTGCACAATGACGCCGAAGGTAAAAATATGTGGCATGAAGGAACCGCAAACATTGTGGACGTGGCCACGCTCGGCCCCGACTTCATGGGCTTCATATTTTACCCGCACTCGCCACGGTACGTAGGGGAGGCGTTCGATATGCCAACGCTGCCCCCCGACATACAGAAGGTGGGCGTATTCGTAAACGACAGCGTGCCCACCATGATGGAACTCGCACGCAACGCCTCGCTGGACTACATACAACTGCATGGCTATGAGTCGGTGGAGAAGTGCGAACTCATGAAAAGCGCCGGCTACAAGATTATCAAAGCCTTTGGCATCGACGAGACATTCGACTTCAAGGCGCTGCAATACTATCGCGACGTAGTCAACTACTTTCTATTCGATACCAAAGGCAAGCACTACGGCGGCAACGCTACGTCGTTCGATTGGTCGTTGCTGAAGCGCTACGAAGAAGAGGCGCCTTACTTCCTCAGCGGCGGGCTGTCGCCGGAAAACGTCGAAGGCATCGTGGAGCTGAACGACAAGAGATTATTTGCCGTAGACTGAACAGCGGCGTGGAGTCAGTGCCCGGCGTGAAAGACACGCAGAAAATAATCCAACTGCTATTGAAGATAAAGACCATAGACCTATGAACTACAGCGTAGACGAGCGCGGATATTATGGAAAGTTTGGCGGTGCATACATCCCCGAGATGCTCTATCCCAACGTGGAAGAACTTCGTGAGCGATACCTTGCCATCATGCAGGAACCCGCATTTCAGCATGACTTCCACCAGTTGCTGAAGGACTACGTGGGCAGGCCGACGCCACTGTATTTTGCCGGGCGACTGTCCGAACACTACAAGACAAACATCTACCTTAAACGCGAAGACCTCTGCCACACCGGCGCGCATAAGGTGAACAACACCATCGGCCAGATACTGCTAGCAAGGCGACTCGGTAAAGAGAAGATCATTGCCGAGACCGGTGCCGGCCAGCACGGCGTAGCCACCGCCACCGTGTGCGCACTCATGGGCATGGAATGCATCGTATACATGGGCAAGGTAGATATGGAACGGCAGCGGCCTAACGTAGAGCGTATGCGCATACTCGGGGCGAAAGTAGTGCCGGCGGAGAGCGGCAACATGACGCTGAAAGACGCCACCAACGAAGCCATGCGGCACTGGATCAATCACCCTACAGACACCCACTATATTATCGGCTCCGTGGTGGGTCCGCATCCGTACCCGGACATGGTGGCGCGCTTCCAGTCCGTTATCAGCGAAGAGATGAAGCGCCAGCTCACCGACGTTATCGGCAATCCATTTCCCGACTACGTGATCGCCTGCGTAGGCGGGGGCAGCAATGCCGCCGGCGCTTTCTACCATTACCTCGACCATGAACATGTAAACCTCGTGGGCGTGGAAGCAGCAGGCAAAGGCGTGGGCACTGGCGAGTCGGCGGCGACTACGGCGTTGGGTAAACTCGGCGTACTGCACGGCAGCAAAACGCTGCTCATGCAAACCGACGACGGCCAGGTGATAGAACCCTATTCTATTTCCGCCGGCCTCGACTATCCCGGCATCGGCCCCGTGCATGCGCACTTGTTCGACGTGGGCCGTGTGAAATTTGTGAACGCCACCGACGACGAAGCCATGGAAGCCGGCATTCAGCTAAGCAGGCTCGAAGGAATCATTCCGGCCATCGAGTCGGCGCATGCCATCGCGGCGCTGCAGAAACTTGAGTTGGAAGCCGACGACGTGGTGGTGATCAACCTGTCGGGCCGTGGCGACAAAGACCTGGAGACCTACATACGCTGGGGAAAATACTAAACCAATGAACACGACCGTAGACAATCGCATTATCGATACCTTTCACGCAAAGAAGGCCGACATCCTCTCCATATACTACACGGCAGGCTATCCGCAACGCGACGATACCGTGCGCATAGGTGTGGCGTTGCAGAAGGCCGGCGCTGACATACTTGAGATCGGTATTCCGTTCTCCGACCCGGTGGCCGATGGCCCCACCATACAGGCAAGCAACAAAGTGGCGCTCGACAACGGCATGAATGTGAAGTTGCTTTTAAGGCAGGTGGCCGAACTGCGCCCGCAGGTGGACATACCGATTATACTGATGGGTTATGTGAACCCAGTACTGCAATATGGTATTCAGCCATTCCTGAAAGACGCCGCCGCCGCCGGCGTAGACGGTCTCATACTCCCAGACCTGCCCATGGCGGAATATATCGCCGATTACAAAGCGCTTTTTGAGAAGTACGGCCTCTGCAACACATTCCTCATTTCGCCCACTACATCGGAAGACCGCATCCGCAAGATCGATGCAGCCACCAACGGATTTATCTATGCCGTGTCTGCTACCAGCATCACCGGCGCGCGCGGTGAGTTCTCACAAGCCCAGGTCGACTACTTCAAAAACTCAAGGCACTCAAACTCCACAACCCGCTGCTCATCGGCTTCGGCATCTCTAACTATAGCACCTTCAGCACCGCGTGCCAATACGCGGCGGGCGCCATCGTGGGCAGCTCGTTCATCACGCTGCTCGGCACCGCCGTCGACTTTGAAAAGGAGATAGCCGCATTCGTTCACACTTTGAGAAACAAATCATGATCATACAACTGCTACCCGGCGTGAGCCGCCGCCGACAAAGCCACCATCGTCGACAAGATCAACAGCCTTGCATACAAGACCACCGAAGTGACCACGCAGCGTGCCACCTACCTGGTGGCTATCGGCAAGAAGGAGATCGACATCAGGCAACTTGGTCACATGACCGGCATCGCCGACATCCACCGCGTGTCCGACGACTACAAGCTGGTGTCGCGCAAGTGGAAGGTGAACAAGACCAGCATCGACCTCCGGGCGAA
>JAAURZ010000043.1 GCA_012031955.1 Bacteroidia bacterium | reverse complement strand
GCGACGAACTTTGACGCGCTGCAGGGAGCAGGCGCCATTAGCGCCGAGCAGCGCGCTGCGCTAGAGCCTTATGTGCAGATTCGCCAGGCAACAGCCACCGACTTGATTACCCTTAGCGCCGGCGCCATACTTGGCAAAACGGTAGGCGGCAATCCGCTGCTGGTAAACGGTGTGTCGGTGCCACTTGCCGACCAATATGTGCTCATACCCTCCGAGACCGCCGCCATACGCGCCCGCGTTACCGCATTCAACAACATTATATCCACCACGGTAGCCAACAGCAACAACCGCGTCGCCCTGGCTGACATCAATGCAACGCTGTCTGCGCTGGCCACTTTTAGAGCCGACGTTGTGAACGGCGTTACGATCACGCCGTCATTCGCGCCTCCCACAGGCGGATTCTCCGAAGACGGTGTTCACCCCAACAGCCGCGGTTACGCTTACCTGGCCAACGTGTTCGTCACCGCCATCAACGCCAAGTTCGGCGCGTCGGTGCCGCTAGTGAACATATCAAAATATAGCGCGACCAGCCTGCCGATCACACCGTAATTGATTACGCCTGGAAATTAATTTGGAAGAGCCGCCCGACAGGGTGGCTCTTTTACTTTTTAGTTACGGGCAGTCCCGCGTCTTTCCATGCCGCCAACCCGCCGGCAAGGTGGTGCACACGAGCGAAGCCCATGTCTTTCATGATGGCGAGTGCGCGGGCGCTTCGGATGCCCGACGCGCAATACACAAAATAGGTTTTGTCTTTGTCCAACGTGGCCAGGTTGTTCTTGAACTTCCTGTCGTTGAAATCCATCTGGATAGCGCCTTCGATAAAACCCTGCGCTATTTCCGGCGTTGTGCGAACATCAAGCAATACACTGTTCGTCGTGGTCGCGGATAATTGCTTGATTTTCCGGCGTCAGGCTTTCATTTCCTGCGCCGCGGCAGCCATCGTCACAAGGGTCGCCGCAGCAAGTAGTAGCGTTCGTTTATACATATCCTGCAATCTTATAAGCGACCATGCCAGCCCATTCGCGAATCAGTTTATGCCATACCACCATGGCCTCCACCCTGGGCACGATGAACGTGTCAGGGTAAAAAGCTCTTTCGTGGGCATAAAAGTCGGTTGTGAATGGATGGGGATTCAAGCCCACTTTGCGGTAGCAGGCCAGCGAACGCCGCATGTGAAAGGCAGAGGTGATTAGCAAGATGCGCTTGTCTTCCATTTCCATACTCACCAGCATCTCCTTTACAGCCACCGCCGACTCGTGGGTGTTGCGCGTGTCCTTTTCGATCAGGATGGCTTCTTCGGGTACGCCCATCGTAAGCATGGCATCTCTAAACTCCAGCGCCTCGCGGTAGCCTTCGTCGACGAGCCTGCCAGTGCCGCCGCTAATAAGAATGGACTTGATCAAACCCAGTTTGTAGAGCTGCACCGTATGCACAACACGGTCTGCTCCACGCTGAAAGTAGACGCGGTCGGTGGGCTTCAACCCCGAGATGGTGGCGCCAGTGAGCACCACACCAATGTCATAGGGTTGCATTTCGGCGTAAGCCACCGGTTTTACTTCCCAGGCGGCGATGAACTCGTTTGAAATAAAATCGTTGGTAAAAAAATAGAACAACCCTAGCGCCGTCCAGAAACATCTTTTTTTCCATTTTGAATTCTTCAAAAAGCCAGCCAGCACAAACAATACGAACACCATCACTACCGGCATGGCGAGTACGTTGAGCGTTTTGGAGAGAATGAAAAACATACACTTGTTTTTAACTCAAGGCTTGTGCGAAGGGTTCGACAGGTTACCCAGCCCATCGACGATTTTTCTAAGCACATCAAAATAAAGTGTGAGCGCCAGCACAAGGGTCATTGACCAGATCACACCTGTGTTGAAGAAAAAGGTGTCAACGTCGCGGGAGAGGAAGTGCTTGGCAGGCATATAGAACTGCGCGTCGAAATCGACCACGTGATCCGGGTCGGGGTCCTTGTATATCGGATATATTTTCTGCACCAGCCGGCCGTCTTTTTCAATAATGCGGTGGGTTTCGCTCATGTTCTTCACCAGGTCTGCGATGGCATCGTTGTGATCCGTCTCGCGAAACTCCTGGAATTCCCGTTCCTTGGTGGGTGTGTCGGTAAGGCTTATCACCTTTTGCTCTTTTAACTGATCGGCTTTGTTGTATACTTTAATATAGTGCCTTCGCAGTTCTTCGAGAAATTGTTTGGCATCGCGAAACACCGTTGAATCGAACCGGCTGAGCGTGAGGTCGTCGAGGCGGGTAAATCCGCGACCGTCCAGCGCCGTCGACTCATGTTCGAGTTCCGCCCGTATCACGCGCAAGTCTCGCTCCGCTTTTTCGCGCACATGCATATCCGCATCCATCAGGCTGGTGAGGCAATACTGCAACCGCGTTTCGAGTTCGGGTATGTAGTACACTTTCTTGTAGTCGCTGTTTGCCATCATTTTGTCGTACAGGTAGAACTGTCTTTCAAAACCGTTGTTCTTGAACTGGCTCACCATGGCCGCCTCAAAGGCCCATCGCGAAGCCATCAGGTCGCCAACGAAGGGCACCGTGGCTGTGTTGCCGATGGTGGGGTTGAGCTTGTCGAACTTCACCACCACGCCGCTGAGTATCAGTTGCGGTATGAGCAACAGCGGAATAAGTATGTAAATAGTGACCGCCGAGTTGAACGACGATGAAATGTTCAGCCCCAAAAGATTGGCGAAACATGCGGTCGAAAATAAAATGAACCAGTGAATCAAAAACATTCCCTTAATGTCGAGAATAAATGTTCCCACCAATACAAACATCGCCATTTGCACGGCCGACATGATGAACAGTATCGATATTTTGGAGAGGATGTAGCTGCTCCTGCTCAGGTGCAAAAAGGCTTCCCGCTTCAGTATCTTCCGGTCGCGTATGATTTCTTCGGCGCTTACGGTGAGTCCCATGAACAGCGCCACAATCACGCTCATGAACAGGTATGCGGGTATGTTCAGGTTTTTCCCGAATACATATCCCTCAATGCTCTTGTCGTCGACATTGTAGTATCGCACGATAAATGCCAGTATGAAGGCGAGAAGTGGCCCCTCCATCAGGTTGATAATGAGGTACTGCTTGTTGTGCAGTTTTGCCTTCAAGTCGCGAAGGGAGAACAGGTGTGTTTGTTTCAGCCTCGACGGAATTCGTAGGGTGGAGTGCGGCGCCTCCCGGGCGGTTTCCACCACGGGTGTCTTTTCCTGCGCCTTGTAAACCTCATTCCACTGCTCGGCCGTAATTTTACGTTCATTGGTTTCGTGGCCGTACTCATTGATCACCTTTGTTTCGATGATGTTGAATATCTGCTCGGGGTTCACGTTGCCGCACTCGTGGCACTCCCCTTCCTCGCTGTTGACGAGTTGATGCTTCGTTTAAAGTACACGATGGCATCCACCGGGTTGCCGTAGTATATCTGAAGGCCCCCGGTGTCGAGTATCAGCAATTTGTCGAACATCTTGAAAATGTCCGACGACGGCTGGTGGATAACGGCAAACACTAACTTTCCTTTGAGGGAAAGCTCTTTGAGAAGGTCGATGATATTTTCCGAGTCTCTCGAAGAAAGGCCCGACGTAGGTTCGTCGCAGAACAACACGGCTGGTTCGCGCAACAATTCAAGCCCGATGTTCAGGCGCTTGCGCTGTCCGCCTGAAATGGTTTTTCGCAGGGGCGACCCTACTTTCAGGTCTTTGATTTCGGCAAGTCCGAGGTCTTCGAGTACGCGCATGACGAGTTCATCGATCTGCTCTTCGCTTTTGTTGTTGAAGCAGAGCTTGGCCGAGAAATATAGATTCTGGTAAACAGTAAGGTCTTCAATGAGCAGGTCATCTTGCGGTACAAATCCGATTACGCCTTCGATGCGTGCGGGTTCCTTATGGATATCGATGCCATTTATAACCACCCGGCCATCCGACGGCGCTTCCGACCCGTTGAGCACGTGCAGCAATGTCGACTTGCCGGCACCGCTGGCACCCATCAATGCCACGAGGCTGCCCGATGTTTCGGCAAGGTTCACTTTTACCAGGCCAAGCTTTCCATTCTTGAAACGGTAGCTGATGTCTTTGGCTTCGAAGCTGAGGCGGAGGTGATCGCTGAATACCTTGAAGCAGCTCAGTATGTCGCCGTAGTACACGGCATCGTCTCTGTCCCAACGCAATGTGCTGCCGACAGCGAGCACGCTGATTGCGCCTGACTTAACCGGCACACCATTGAGGTACACATCGGTTCTTCCTTCATACCGCATGAAATACATGTCGGTTTGCTGCACGTAAAGTATACAGATGAAGCCGTTGAGGTGGTTGCGCTGAATGTGCTTGGCCCGTACGAAAGACGAGCCCACGAGGCCATTGACCAGCAATACATCTTCAATATCGAAGTCGGCCTCTTGGCGGGCGAGCACAAATTGTTTGAGTTTGGCAACTGTGTCTTCGGCGATCTTGAACGACGATGCCACTTCCTTCACCAGGTCTTCTTCGCGTCGCGACACATTTTCGTCGGCCAGCACAATCCGTATCAGCTCAAGCACGATCACGGTCTTTTTGCTTCTGAGTCAACTCCTCATTTATCGTCTGGCAGAGTGTGCGAATGAATTGAATCTCCTCGGCGGGTCCTTTCGACTTACGGTCGTGACTGGCAATTTGCTCATCGAAGTAGTCAAGGTATAATTCAACCTTGTTCTTGCTAAGATGGTCTACCAGGAACTGGCGTATCTGATCGCGCTCCTGGTGCGTTACGTCATCTTCTTTTGCCACCACAGCGAATAGCCGAAGTATCGCCTTGAGCAGGGGTTCACTCATATGTGGATGCTGTTTGTTTTATCCTTTTTAAATATACAGAAAGAAGAGCAACCGACATAAAAACGAAACAGGGACCATGGGTCCCTGTTTACATATCAAAGTATCGGATGATCCATTCTATTCGGTGATGCCGCTGCGTATGCGTTCAACAAGTGTGGTGATCTCTGCCAGGTTTTTGTCGGACAGTACCATATCAGCGCGGTTGTTACGGATTTGCTCTTCGATGTTGAGGCCTTCATAAGTCTTTTCAAGCGCTTGAAGGTCGGCAACGATGCCGGTGATGGGGTCGGTCTGTTCCACTGACGCCAACATTTTGAGCAACTCAGACACGGACTTCTTCTGTTCCAACACCACGCGGATGAGCGGCGTGAGCACCAGATTCCGCTTGTCGTCGGGCAACAGGTTTTTTTGGGTACGACTTTATCAGGCCGGTGGAGATATAGAGGCCTTCTACAAAACTGCCTGCAACAATGAGTGCTGCCGGTTTGTCGCGATTGTCATCTTTCAGGTATGCCTCGGTCTTCTGTACGGCCGCGTTTAGCAGATGTGACAATGAGTCCTTGTTTGAAATGTTCTGCTCGAAACGGCGTAAGATGTCCAGATCAAACGACCCGATAATTCCAAGGTTGTCGGCCAGTGTCTTGCAGGCGTTGAGGTAATCTATCGCTTCCTGTGTCTTGTCGTATGAACTCAGGTAACCTATATCTGCAGCGTAAACACCCAGATTGAGCGCCGCCTTGTCGTTGCGGCTCAGATACTGATCTACTTTGGACCTGGGATTTAGCAGGCCCTGGTTAAACTCGGCGCCAGTAGCCTGGAGCAGGTAAGGAATCTCGGTGGGTGAAGGTATATTATAGACTACGTCTTCAATTTGCTTTTTCAGACTCTCCTCCGCTTCCTTGAATTCATCAGCATTCTTGTCCTTATCATCACTTGAAGAGGATCCGCAGGAGCTAACGAAGGCTGCCAAGAGGGTCATCGTCAGTAAATAAATAGCAAACTTCAATTTCATGGTCTTGGATTAGGTTTTAGAAGGCTCAAGTTTAATATATTTTTAGTTTGAATAAAACCACCCATCTATAATTTTTAAGTGATTTTTTGGTGGTTTTTACCAACTTTTTCATAAGTTTAGTTACATCCTCACTTGGCCTCAAACATGAATGATAATCTTGTGGAAATGACCTTGTTAATTGATGACAGTGACATTGATTTGTTCATTCAGCGCCGCTTTCTCGAGGTCTACAAATTTGCCAACCAACTGGTTCTTTATAAGTCGGCCGAGGCCGCCCTGGACTGGCTGAGAAACCTCAACGGTGAGCCGGCTCCCGACATCATCTTCCTGGACTTGAACATGCCCGAGTTTGATGGCTTCTCCTTTCTCAGCAGTTTTTCGTCGCTGCCCGAAAAGATCACCAAAACTTCAAAGATTGTAGTTCTAACCAGCTCCAACAGCGCCAAAGACAAGGAGCAGGCCCTTGGAAATGCAAGCGTCATTCAGTTCATCACCAAACCGATTCGCCAGTCCGACCTCGAAGGAACTCAAAAAGAAAATGGGCAATTAAGTGTCTATTGGTCGAGCCACGACCTGAACTTCTGAACACGTTCACGTGCCACAATAATGTCGTTGTCGCTGGTGCCGCGGAGCACAAGCTTTAACCGGCTGCTGGCGTATTGTACAATGTCGTCGATGGCACGGGCGCATACCAGGTATTTCCTGGTTTACCCTGTGAAACTGGTTGGGGTCCGTCATTTCCTCCAGTTGCTCCAGTGTAAAATCAAGGATGTGATTTCGACCGTCGTTCGTATGGCAGAATGTTGCCTTCTCCTTGCTATAGAAATACAACACGTCCGCAACCTCGATGGTATGCAGGCGTTCGCCGATCTTTACAACGAACCGGGTCTTAAACCGGCGGGTCAGCATCTCGATGGCCTTGCCGATTTGTTGCAGCATAGCATCGGGGTTGTCAGGCAGAGGCGTGGAATGCCGCTTCACTTTCAGCAGGGCCTCCTTCAATTCATCCTGGTCAATTGGCTTCAGCATATAGTCGATGCCATTCACCTTAAAGGCCTTGATGGCATACTGGTCGTAGGCGGTGGTGAAAATGACGGGCGCGACTACGCGACATTGTTCGAAGATCGTGAAACCGAGACCATCCGCGAGTTGAATGTCCATGAAGATCAGGTCCGGCACCGGTTGTGTTGTGAGCCATGCAACGGCGGACTTCACCGAGTCGATCACGCAGATGATCCGTACAGAAGGGTCTAGTGCCTGAAGCAAGGCCTGCAGGCGACGTGCAGCGTGTGGTTCGTCTTCTATAATCAGGGCATTCATCGCTCTGTCAGTTCTATCGCCGGCAGCTTCACCGTAAAGTTGCCGTTCGTTTCAAGCGTCACAACCTCGACGTCGGAAAGGAAACCATAGCGGTGACGGATATTTTCAAGCCCTACGCCCGCCGAGTCGGCAGGTGTTTGCATGCGTCGTTTCAGTGCGTTGGTCACTACCACGTAGCTACCCTCCTTGTAAATGCGTATCACAAGCGGATGCGTTTCCGATATCTCGTTGTGCTTGATCGCATTTTCCACCAGCATTTGCAACGCCAGCGGCGCTACGTGAAACGTTGTTTCGCCCAGCGTTATGTCCACATCCAGCTTGTCGCCAAACCGAATCTTTTCGAGGTAGAGATAGGCTTTGATAAATTTAAGTTCTTCATCAACCGGCACCAACTCGCGGTTGCGTGCATCGAGCACGTAGCGGTATACGTCCGACAGTTGTTTGATAAACTTGGCAGCTTTGTCGGGGTCTTCATATACCAGGTTGGTGAGCGCGTTGAGGCTGTTAAACAGGAAGTGCGGATTCACCTGGCTCTTGAGGCTTTCAAATTTCGCTGTGATGTTCTCACGTTCCAGTCGCTCTTTGTCGATGGCAGCTTGTCGCCACGACATCAGGAACTCACGGCCGTGCAGGAATAGCGAAATGATCATCGTAATAATGATCGAGAAATAGACCGTCCACGCAAAGCCGCCGAAATTGAAATTGAATGCCTTCTCAAACCCGAACATCAACAGCGACACCGAACCTGCCGTGTATGCGATGGTGGTGACGAGGCCGACGACAAACCGTTTGACAGGAAATTTAAGCCACGAAATCTTTGTACTTATGTAGTGCGCCAACACGCTGTTACCGCCCCATAGCAATATCCAGCACAAGATCGTAAACAGGTCTACGATGACGTAATTCTTCAGCACCGTACGGCAACTGTTGCACGTGAAATACGTCATCGCAGAGCCGGCCAATACGCACACCACAAGTGCCCTGCTTAACTCGGTTTTAACGGGATTTTTAGACGCCATCTTTTTTTTCGTGCAAGGCTAAATTACGCCTTTAATTCGACTAAATCAGAGAGCCTGGCACCCTCCTGCAATTTGTGTTTGTAGTACCGGATCCATATCGACAGCAATGGAAAGCCCAACAACGAGGGCCACACCCACACAACGAAACCCGGCAAAAACGAAATGGTAACCACAGAAAATGCAGTGCAACTTCCGATATACCCGCCAATCATGTGCCCGATGTGATTGTACAGCCAGGCATGCCTGTCGTCCGGTGGCTTGATAAAGTTCACCAGCCGTTGAATGATCAGGAAGCCGCCGCCGATGCCGAAGAAGAGCGACACGTAACCAATGGTGGCGCCGGCGTCGATCACCAGAACCGCGCCATACACCGTCATGCCCGCGTTAAAGAGCAAGGCCACGACTACCATTGCCCAATCGTACCACTTGATGCCGGATGCGTGACCGATGTGTTTGTGGTACACCGACCGGTAGCCTACCGCTACATTGAAGTAACTGAACACGGCTATCATGAGCAGGAAGGGAATCCACTTTACCGCCGACAAGAACACGGCCGTGATAAACACCCAGGTCATGAGCCAGAAGAAAATCCTTCCCGACAATCTATGGATGCGGCTGCCTTTGCGCACCACCAGGGCGACGGGCGCCGCCGCCAGCGACAGCGTGCCCGCCACAATGTGGGTGCCCAAAACGATTGAAACCAATGTTTCCATCATCTACTTACACTGAGTTACGAGCGACTCGGCCATGCCCTTTCCCCAGCGCGGGCCAACACGTTCTCCGATGCAAACGAGTCAAATTTCACCAGCGCTTGCGTCGCCGTGGCGCAAGCATCGGCCGTGGAGTTACCGAAGAACTGCGCCATGCCATACTGCATTTGCGCGAGCATAGCGAGGGCGCGCGGGTTTTCCGGATTCAGGCTTACAGCCTTGCCGAACGCCTGCATCGCCATGCCGCTGTACTGCTGGCCGCGCGCGGCCGGGTCGACCGTTACACGAAGCATGTGCACGAAACCTTCCATCGCAATCACCTCCGACTCCGTCGGAGCAAGCTCTTTTGCTTTGGCTACTGCGTTGAGCGCCTGGTCAAGGTAACCGTCTTTCTTGCTGCCGTCTTTCTCACGATTGGCCATCATCGTGTATCCGAACGACGCATAGTAGTAGGGCTCCCATTTGGTTTTCTCCGCCACGGCTATGCGTTCAAAGTTGTTCACCACCGGCTGCAGTTCTTCTATCGAACCGGCGTTGTATACCTTTTCAATATTCGCCTGCATTGTTTCAGTGTATTTGTCGTTGGCAGTGGCCGCATTGACGGCAAGCATACATGATGCAAGCGCGACGTAAAATTGAATCCTGGTTTTCATAGTTGTTGTATTTTGGTTGATAAGATTTCTAAAGCGACGGTAGTTGATTCGTGGTTTTGTCTTTTGAAAGCGTGATGAAGATGCCCACAAAAAGAAAACGCCTGGCCGGCTGTGTTACGGCTCTGCCCGCGTAAACACCGTTGTCGTCGGGCTGGTCGGCGAATTCATACCCAAACACATTGCGATAGCCGAGCACATTGGTGCACGACAAGTACACTATGAGATTGGGCTTGGGCAGGTAGGCGAAGTTCACACTCAGGTCGTGGTAGCTGCGCGTGGTGCTGTTGTTGAAGCCGGACTGGTTTGGATTATGATAGGGTCTGCCGCTGGCGAAGAATACGTGGCCCCGGCCTGCGTGCGAATGCGCGTGATAAAATACTTGTAGACGACCGAAAAATTGTGGGCTGATGCAAACGAAGGCGTCGCCGGCA
>JAAURZ010000042.1 GCA_012031955.1 Bacteroidia bacterium | reverse complement strand
ACCGCCGTGGTATTTGGCAACGAACTGCGCGGGCTCAGCGATACGGCGCTGCAACACGCCGATCAGAAAATCACGATCCCGATGGTCGGATTCACCGAAAGCCTCAATATTTCTGTGAGTGTGGCGATTACACTCACCACCCTGTTCGCCAAAGTAAAACAGCAGGCGGCACATCATTATTTAAGTCAAGAAGAAAAAGAAAGGCTGAGGCTGGATTGGTACCGAAAAATTGTACGTCGTTCGGAACTTATCGAGCGGGAGTTTCTCAAGACAATTCAGTAACTTTGGTTGTCTATAGTCCGTGTTATGCGCCGATTGAAACGAGGTCTTTGGTTTCTGTTTTTGCTTGCTCTTACTTTTGTGCTTATCAGCAATGTTTGGGTGGTTGTGGCTACCTATGACAAAGTGATAGACGACCCGCAGTCGCTGGCCGACAACGGTATGGCGCTGGTGCTGGGCACCAGCCACAAGACTGTGAAAGGCACACCCAATCCTTTTTTTGAAAATCGCATCGAGACCGCCGCCCAGCTTTACCGCATGGGAAAAGTGAGACACATCATCGTAAGCGGCGACAATCGCACGCGGTACTACAACGAACCCGTCGCCATGCAGAAAGCACTTCTCAAGAAGGGAGTGCCAGACTCCGTCATCACCCTCGACTATGCCGGCCTGCGTACACTGGATTCTATCGTGCGCAGTAAAGAAATATTCGGTCAGAACAATATTATTATCATCACGCAACCATTTCACTGCTATCGGGCTCTATTTATAAGCAACTTCTATGGCATCGACGCCGTAGCCGTGGCTGCAGGCGAACCGGAAGAGTCGCTAAGGGTACGCACCCGCGAATATTTTGCCAGGCCAATGGCCGTGCTCGACCTTTACATTTTCCCGAACACCGCCCCGGTTTCTGGGTGAAAAAGAAACCATAAATAACCCGGCGGAGGATTAGTTGGTCGAAACCTTCTTCCCGCGGGATGAGTTTAATCATTACTTTTGTGCAACAAACCACCTTTGTGCGCCGCGCAGTACGATACAGATCGATCGCCAGTCTCCCTTTTATTATCCTGTCGCTTTTCCTTGTACCTCAATTAGTTCAGGCGCAGGAAACAGTCGTTAGGGGCAAAGTGACCGACGCCAATTCCGGCGACCCGATTCCTTTCGTCAATGTTGTGATGCAGGGCACCAATATTGGTACCACCACCGATTTTGATGGCAACTTTGAAATAAAAACCAATACACCGACCGATACCCTCGTGGCGTCGTACATCGGCTACAAAGTAAGAAAGAAGGTGGTCGTGAAAGGCACCGCGCAGACGATCAACTTTCAGTTGGAAGAAGACGTAACAAGGCTGCAGGAGTTTGTTTTTGAAGCGGGTGAAAATCCGGCTTACGAAATACTCCGTAGAGTGGTCGACAACAAGAACAACAACGACAAGCGAAAGCTTACCGCCTACGAGTACGACACCTATACCAAAATCGAAATTGACGTAGACAATATTTCCGACAAATTTCGTCAGAAGAAAGTAATGCAGAAGATCACGCAAGTGCTCGACAGCGTCGATCGCATTGCAGGTGAAGACGGCAAGCCCATTCTGCCCCTGTTCATATCCGAGAGCGTGTCGAAAGTGTACTACCGCACCAATCCCAAACTCACCTACGAGAACATCCTGAAGTCGAAAGTGAACGGCGTGGGTGTGGAAGATGGCACCTTCGTGACGCAACTTGTAGGTTCATCATTTCAGGAATACAATTTCTACCAGAACTGGCTAAACATTGTCACAAAAGAATTTGTTTCGCCCATCGCCGACGGCTGGCGCATCTACTACGACTACGACCTGACCGACAGTTTGTACATCGGCGACTACTTCTGCTATCGCCTCGATTTTTTTCCCCGTAGTCCGCAAGACCTGGCCTTTACAGGAACGATCTGGATCACGAAAGAGGGATACGCCCTCAAGCAAGTCGACGCCTCCGTAGGCAAAGCGGCCAACCTCAACTTCGTCGAGAAAATTCGCATACAACAAGAACTGGAACCTACCGCGTCCGGTGCATGGATACCCGTGAAAAACCGCGTGCTTATCGACATAGGCGAAATCAACGATCGTGCTGCCGGTGTGCTGGCAAAATTCTACACCTCCAACCGCAACGTCGTAGTCAATCAACCTTACGATGTGCCTTTCTATCAGCACCCGATCGTGATGGCAGAAGATGCGCGACTGAATGAATCGGACCAGGCGTGGGACAGCCTGCGCCACGAGCCGCTTACAGACACCGAAAAGAGCGTGTACAAAATGATCGACACCCTCCAGAATATTCCGGTGGTGCGAACCTATACCGACATTGTGAAAGTGATCGTGAACGGCTACTACAAGACCGGCAAGTTATTGCTCGGTCCGTACCTGTCGCTCGTGGCCATCAACAACATAGAAGGTGCGCGCGTGCAGGGCGGCTTCAAAACCAACATCAGATTCAGCAACAAATGGATACTTGGCGGTTCGTTTGGCTACGGCTTTAAAGACGAAAAGATCAAATACTCCGCATTCGTTCAGAACATTCTCTCACGCGAGCGATGGACCACCCTCACCGTCAGTGCGCGCAGCGACATTGGCAGAATAGGAATTGATGAAGAAAGCCTGGCTGATAACTACCTCTTTCTGGCTTCACAACGCTTCGGTTTCTTCCGGCGCGGCTTCTACTTCGATGAGTACCGGGTCAACTTCAAGCGTGAGCTGTTCAAGGGGTTTTCACAACGCATTGCAGCACGGTACACTACATTCAAGCCCACGTTTCATTTTGGCTACTACGAAAATCCCAACGATGTTAATTCCGACGTGCTGAACAACTACGAGACCGCCGAGGTGATTCTTGAGTCACGTTACGCCCGCGACGAACTCTTCCTTCAGGACGACAACGACCGGATCAGCCTGGGCGCCACAAGGTGGCCTGTTATCACACTGCGATACACACACGGCATTAAGGGTGTATTTGGTAGCGACTTCGACTACGACAAGCTGAAACTCTCCCTCAGCAAGCGCATCAAATTCGGCCCGTTGGGTGTTGGTTATATGAACCTGGCAGGCGAATATGTATTTGATCAGATTCCCTATCCGCTGCTGCTCCTTCACCTTGGCAACCAGTCGGTTTTCTATTCAGGCGTTACATACAACCTCATGGATTACGGCGAATTTGTGAGCGATCGTTACGCCGCGTTGCAGTACCAACATCACTTCGAAGGTTTTCTGCTCAACCGTATTCCGCTTATGAAGAAGCTCAAATGGCGCCTTGTGGGCACTGCCAACGTAATTTACGGCGGCATGAGCGACCGCAACAAAAGCCTCATACCAGACCCGGTCACCTATCCCGACTATCTCCCGGTGGGCGCGTTGCAGCCCGGCAGGCCGTATGTGGAGCTGGGCTACGGTGTGGAAAACATCTTCAAGTTTTTCCGCGTCGACTTTGTGCATCGCCTTTCCTATCTCACACCCGAGACACGACGTTTTGGCGTCTACTTCAGCATGCAGTTCGATCTTTAAAAAGCTGCGCTCCCTTATTAGAAAAGTTGCATATTTGCACCTTATTGAAAAAATCATCGAGCTGGATATTTTATGAGTATTAAGATTTCGCTCCCGGATGGAAGTGTTCGTGAATTTCCGGAAGGAGTTAAAGGAATGGACATCGCCCTCAGCATCAGCGAGGGTCTGGCCCGCAATGCCCTGGCCATTGAAGTGAACGGAGAGATATGGGACCTGTCGCGCCCAATTACAGCAGACGCTTCGGTTAAAATACTCACCTGGAATGACCAAGGGGGCAAGTACTCGTTCTGGCACTCATCTGCCCACCTGCTGGCCGAAGCGCTGGAAGCGCTATACCCCGGCGTAAAGTTTGGCATCGGCCCGCCCATAGACAATGGATTCTACTACGACGTCGACCTGGGTGGGAAATCGTTTGGTGAGGATGACCTGGCGGCCGTCGAAAAGAAAATGCTGGAGTTGGCCAGAAAGAACAACGCCTTCACCCGGCGCGACGTGTCGAAGACGGAGGCTACCGACTACTTTACAAAAAAGGGCGACGAATATAAACTCGAACTGATTGA
Organism: Bacteroidia bacterium; assembly: GCA_012031955.1. Next base: position 6,074 of record JAAURZ010000042.1, on the reverse strand, counting down.
CGGCCTGTCGGATGGCAGCATTACTTTCTATCAACAGGGCGACTTTGTAGATCTGTGCCGCGGCCCGCATATTCCACACACAGGCTTCATCAAAGCAGCCAAGTTGCTCAACGTGGCCGGCGCCTACTGGCGAGGCGATGAAAAAAATAAAATGCTCACCCGCATCTACGGCATCACCTTTCCCAAGCAAAAAGAACTTGACGAGCACCTGCACCTGATCGAGGAAGCCAAGAAGCGCGACCACCGCAAGTTGGGTAAAGAGCTCGAGTTGTTTGCCTTTTCCGAAAAGGTGGGCATGGGCTTACCACTGTGGTTGCCCAAGGGTACCATCCTGCGCGAACGCCTCGAACAGTTTATGCGCAAAGCACAGGTGAAAGCAGGCTACGATCCGGTCGTTACGCCTCACATTGGCGGAAAATCATTATACGTGACCTCGGGCCACTACGAAAAATATGGGAAAGATTCTTTTCAGCCGATTCACACACCCGACGAAAATGAAGAGTTCCTGCTAAAACCGATGAACTGTCCGCACCACTGCGAGATATATAAAGTGAAGCCCCGGTCGTACCGCGACCTGCCCATCAGGCTTGCCGAGTTCGGCACCGTGTACCGGTACGAGCAAAGCGGCGAACTTCACGGCCTCACCCGCGTGCGCGGCTTTACACAAGACGACGCGCACATCTTTTGCAGGCCCGACCAGGTGAAAGAAGAGTTCATAAAAGTAATCGACCTCGTGCTTCATGTGTTCACCTCGCTGGGGTTCGAGCACTATACCGCGCAAGTATCCCTGAGGGACCCGGGCAACAAAGCCAAGTACATCGGCGAAGATGCGCTGTGGGACCGCGCCGAGATGGAGATACAGCAGGCCGCCGACGAGCGCAGGCTCAAAACCGTGGCGGTAAAAGGTGAGGCGGCATTCTACGGACCGAAACTCGACTTCATGGTGAAAGACGCCCTGGGCCGTAGCTGGCAGTTGGGCACCATACAAGTTGACTACAACCTGCCCGAACGCTTCGAGCTCGAATATGTCGGGTCCGACAACCAGAAGCACCGCCCCGTTATGATCCATCGGGCCCCCTTCGGGTCGCTGGAGCGATTCGTGGCCGTGCTCATCGAGCATTGCGCCGGCAACTTTCCGTTGTGGCTTTCGCCAGACCAGATCAGCATATTGCCCATATCCGAGCGCTTCAACGACTACGCCGAGCGCGTGTACAACCGGCTTAAGGATCAGGATATCAGGGGTTTGCTTGATAACCGGGACGAGAAAATCGGTCGGAAAATCCGCGACGCCGAAACCAAGAAAGTGCCCTATATGCTCATCGTGGGCGAGCGCGAAGCCGCCGAAGGCCTCGTGTCTGTGCGCCGCCATGGCAAGGGCGACCTGGGCTCCGAGTCGCTCGACGCATTCGTCGCGCGCTTCCGCGAGGAAAGTGCCGCGCCCTTTTAACGCCATTGTTTTGAAAAATTAAAAATATGGCGATATTTGCACCCTGTTTGTAAAAAACTAAACTCTAAATAGTATCAATAGCGGTAACAGAAACAGTTTTAGAAGGCCCTTCAACAGGAGAGGGCCCGGACGCAGGGAGGAGCCATATCGGATTAATGAGCTGATCACGGCGCCTCGTGTGAGGGTGGTAGGAGAGAACGTTAAAGTAGACGTATATCCTATCAACCAGGCTATTAAGTTGGCTCAGGAGCAGGGATTGGACCTGGTCGAGATTTCTCCAAATGCCGACCCGCCGGTTTGCAAAGTTGTCGACTATTCGAAGTTTAAGTACGAACAGAAGAAGAAGCAGAAGGAAATAAAGGCCAAGACCGTGAAAGTGATCTTGAAAGAGATCAGGTTTGGCCCCAACACCGAAGAGCATGACTTTAATTTTAAACTTAAGCATGCCGTCACCTTTCTGCAGGAAGGCGCCAAGGTAAAGGCGACCGTTACCTTCATCGGCCGTACTATTGTGTACAAGGAGCGAGGCGAAATCCTGCTTCTGAAGTTTGCACAAGCGCTGGAAGAATACGGTAAAGTTGAACAAATGCCCAAGCTCGAAGGCAAGCGGATGTCGATGATCATCATGCCGAAGCCTGGGTTGATCAAGAAGTAAGGATTTTCTAAAACTCGGGATAATGCCTAAAGTAAAAACAAAGTCAGGAGCGAAGAAGCGGTTCAAAGTGACCGGCTCCGGCAAAGTGAAGCACAAGCGTGCCTTCAAAAATCACATTCTTACAAAAAAAGAGACAAAGCAGAAACGCAGGCTCGGCAAAAAGTCAATCGTGACTAAAGAGGATATGAACAATATCCGTCCGATGCTCCCGTACCTTCTGTGATGGTTCTATGTTTAACCCGGTTTTTGGCACCTAAGCGCATAATTGCCGCCAACGACCAAAAAATGTAAAAAGTAATGCCAAGATCAGTCAACAACGTAGCCTCCAGGGCTAAACGCAAGCGGATATTGAAGCTTGCCAAAGGGTTCTTCGGTCGCAAGAAGAACGTGTGGACAGTAGCTAAGAATGCTGTCGAAAAAGGTCTCGTATATGCATACAGAGACCGAAAACAAAAGAAACGAGAATTCCGGGCTGTTTGGATTCAGCGTATCAACGCCGGTGTGAGAACCTATGATATGAGCTATTCCGAGTTCATCGGCAAGCTCAAGAAATCCGGCATCGACCTGAATCGTAAAGTGCTGGCTGATTTAGCCATGAATCACCCCGAAGCCTTCAAGGCTGTGGTCGAAAAGGTTAAGTAGCACATCGATAGGATTTTAAGTAAAAAGAGGGGTGACACCCCTCTTTTGTTTTTGGGCAAAATTCGTCTATCTTTAAATATTCGATAACCCAACATTTTTTAAACTGTTCCGAGCCCCGTGTGCAGCCTTATTGTTGAGCAATTCAGTAACTTTCTAATTCTTTGCCGGAGGCCATGCTGAACCAACCCTTACAATCCGGAGAATTTGAGAGGTATTCGGATGACCCGCTCGTCGGCGTCCATCCACAGATAGCCAATCCCTTTCCAGGCCTGCGACCCTTCAGCGTTGACGAATGCCATTTGTTCTTTGGCAGAGAAGGCCAGGTAGACAAGATTTTGCTTCAACTCTCCAAGAATCGCTTCGTAGCGGTGATGGGCTTTTCTGGAAGCGGTAAATCGTCGCTCATGAATTGCGGCCTCGTGCCCGTGCTCTACGGCGGATTTATTACGGAAAATGGCGCCAACTGGAATGTGATCACCGCGCGCCCCGGCGCATCTCCCATTGCCAACCTGACCGACGCCATCGTCGACTTCATGAGCCAAACCGGCAAGATCAACCCGGAAGACAAAGAAATTCATCGCGCCATTGTAAACTCAGTACTACGGAGCGGAAGCTATGGCCTTCTCGAAGTTGCGCGATACGTACAACTGCAGACAGACGAAAACATACTCCTCCTGATCGATCAGTTTGAGGAATTATTTCGCTACCAGGAAACAGACGGAAGCAACCCTGACGCCGCCGACGAGGCGCACCAATATGTGCACCTCATGCTAACGGCCGTCAACCAGACAAAAGCGCCGATCTACGTAGCCATCACCATGCGCTCCGACTTCATCGGAAACTGCTCCGCATTCCCAGGACTCACGCAGATCATCAACCAAAGCAACTACCTGGTGCCACAGATGACGCGCGAACAAAAGAAGATGGTCATTGAAGGACCGATCGCCGTGGCCGGAGGCAAGATTGCGCCGCGCCTGTTGCGCACCCTGCTCTCGGACATAGGCAACGACCAGGACCAACTCCCCATTCTCCAGCACGCGATGATGCGAACCTGGGACTACTGGTTGATGAACCATGAGCCGGGGGAACCTATCGACATTCGACATTACAATGCCGTTGGAAAAATAAGCCAGGCGCTCTCACAACATGCCGACGAAGCCTATGAAGAACTGAGCCCCAGGCAAAAGGAAATAGCCGAAGTGTTGTTCAAAAGCATTACCGAACGCACCCAGGAAAACAGGGGCATGCGCCGCCCCACACGACTGGGACTCATAGCGCAACTTGCCGACGCCGAAGAGGCTGACGTAATCGATATTGTAAATCATTTCCGCAAGCCCGGCAGATCATTTCTCATGCCGGCATACCACGTGTCGCTCCACTCAGACTCGATGGTGGAGATTTCGCACGAAAGTCTGATGCGTATCTGGACGCGCCTCGACTCGTGGGTCGCGGAAGAGTTTGACTCCGCGCAGATGTACAAACGCCTGTCGGAGGCTGCGGCCATGTACCAGATCGGCAAGACAGGTTTGTGGCGACCACCCGACTTGCAACTTGCACTCAACTGGCAGAAAAAACAACGGCCTACGCGTGAGTGGGCTCAACGCTACGATGAAGCCTTCGAGCGCGCCGTTGTATTCCTCGACACCAGCCGTATTACCTACGAAGCCGAACTCAAGAACCAGGAGATGCTGCAACGCAGGCTGCTGCGCCGCACGCGGGCTACAGCCATCATCTTCGGTATCTTGTTCGTTATCGCAATTCTGTTCTTCGTGTTCGCCTTCATGAAAAAACTGGAGGCCGATGAGCAGACACGCTTCGCGGAATCGCAACGCAAGGAAGCGGACCAGCAAAAGCAAGAAGCCGACAAGCAACGCGTGGAAGCAGAAAGACTGCGAGGTGTAGCAGAAGCGTCGAGGGCAATGATCGAAGAAGCCAACAAAGAACTTGAGAAAACGCTCAACGAATTGCAGACAGAAAAGGACCGGGCGGAAAGCGCGTTGATCAAAAGCACAACTGGAAGAGCGGAAAGCCAATCTGGCAAGCCTCAATGAAAAAGAGGCTCGCATCGAAGGCAGAGCGAAACCGCGACGAGGCGCAAGTACAATACAAGCGCGCCGACAGCCTTTTCATGCTCACCAAAGCACAGGAACTTTCGACCAAGTCGGAGCAGGAAGACGACGACGCTCAACTTGCCGGTCTTCTCTCCATGCAGAGTTTCCACATACACAGGCGATACAGCGGCCGCAAGTACGATTCTTATATTTATCGGGGTCTCTATTCCTCGCTCACCAAGTTGATCGACAAAACGTACAACGAAATAAAAGTTGAAGGCGTGCCGAGAAACAAGATGGCATCCATAGCGGTATCGGCAAGAGGATCCAACTTCTATGCCGCCGGTAGTGACGGCCGTATTTTTCAGGGCAACATCAACCAGCCGTTGGCCAAAGCTACCAGCTACACCAATGCGTACCCGCTTAAGGTGATTGCGATGAGCAGCGATGAAAAGTACCTGGTGGCCGGTTCCGATTCATCATTTGTGCTTGTCTACGACATCGCCTCAGGGGCGGTCAAGCCAAAAATAATAAGGGGATTCGCCGGGCCAACCAACCAGATAAAATTCCTGCCAGGCAACGGCACATTCCTGGTGTCCAGCGGAGCCACAGGAAAATCGTCGTACAGCCTCGCGTCCGTCAACGCATCCACCGGCGAAGTCCAAAATCTGCTTGATACACCTTTCGAGATAAAGACCCTTGCCGTTAGCCCCGACGGAAAGCAAGTCGCGGCCGGTACGTGGGGTGGCAAAGTGGTGCTGATCGACCTCGCATCGAAAGCCATAACCAACCTCGCCGACGAAGCTGGCAGTAGAATACTCACCGTCAAATTTAGTCCGAACGGAAAAAGCCTGGCATTTGGCACCGACGACATTGCAAACAAACGCGGCGTTGTGAAACTCATAAACCTTGCCAACAAAGCGGTGCGTCAATTTACAGGCCACCGGGCGGGCGTCTACGACGTAGAGTTCAGCCCCGACGGCCAGTTGCTTGCCAGCGCCGGCTCCGATCGAAGACTTCAACTATGGGTATTGTCCAACCCGGGAGACCTTCCTATTGTGATGGATAATAATAGCGGCTTTGTTTGGGATATTGCCTTCGCCAGCGGCTCCAACTACCTGGTGGCCGCGTGTAGCGACTCGGAAATACGGGTCTGGCCGACAGACCCTTCCATTCTGGCATCTCAAATATGCCCGCACGTTACCCGAAATATGTCCGAGGACGAATGGGGCAAGTATGTCGGTTCCGGCATACCTTACGAGTTCACATGTCCGAGGGC
>JAAURZ010000041.1 GCA_012031955.1 Bacteroidia bacterium | reverse complement strand
TCCCATCAGGTTATTACCGTCTTTGAAAACGCTTTGATATTTTCACCGAAGATCATGATGATGCCCGCGAGGCCGAGCAACACGCCCACCATGATGGGCACGGTTGGTTTTTCTTCGCGATTGATAGTGAGGTTTACCAGTATCACGAACACCGGCATCATGGAGCAGATTACAGCAGCGACGCCACTGGGTATGTGCATTTCGGCCCAGGCCACCAGGCCGTTGCCCAGCGAAATCATAAAAAAGCCGCCGATAGCCTGCCGCACAACGTGAGCGGTACCCGGCCACGCGGCTTTGCCGAGGGTGAACATGAATCCACCCAGCAGGAGCCCGGCCACCGACTGTCGGATGCCGGTAAATAACAGCGGAGGAAAATGCTGCACAGCGATACGGAGCGCCAGGTAGGTGGTGCCCCAGATGAGGCAAACAGCAGCTAAAGCAGTGTAGGCTAGTAGATCTTTCTTCACGGGCGATACAATTATAGATACAAAATTTCCCTTAAATACGGATAAAAAACAGTTTCAGTTTTGTGTTTTTTGACCAGATCAATTTCGAGTTTTTCGCGCCGGACCAGATGCAGAATATGGTTGCTTGGGTTGAGTATCCCGCAGAACATCCCGCGCCGCTGTGGACTCATTTTGTCCAAATCGCCCAATGAGGAAGTCTATTTCGCACCCGGCCTGAAACCGGCGGGCCGGATAGTTTTGCATTGCAACGTTTTTAAAACAAAAGCCTTTATGCAAAACAAAAATTACGAAGTCGCTTTCGAAGTGACCCAATCCGCGGAGGAAGTCTTTAACGCCATCGCCAGTGTTACCAAATGGTGGACGGAAAACATGCAGGGACAATGCCGGGAGGTGAACGACGAGTTTACCGTTCAGTTTGAAGATATACATTTCTCAAAACAAAAACTCACTGAAGTGGTACCCAACAAGAGCATAGTCTGGCTGATCACCGAAAGCCACCTCAGCTTCCTTCGCGACAAGCAGGAGTGGACAGGCACGGAGGTCCGTTTCGAGATCTCCGGGAAAGGGAGCAAAACGCAACTCCGGTTTACCCATGTTGGTCTCGTACCCGATGTTGAATGCTATAAGGATTGTTCGAATGCGTGGAGCTACTACATTGCAACAAGCCTGCGTCAGCTTATCACAACAGGCAAAGGCATTCCCGAAAAACTGGAAGCGCACAAGCAGTAGTCTCAGTGAGCCGTGCCGTCACGCGGCTACGGCGTCTTTGTTGTACCGCGCCCTGTACTCAAGGGGAGCGAGGCCTGTCACTTTTCTGAATACTTCCCTGAAGGCTTTGTCGTCGGAGTACCCAACGTCGTTCATTATTTCGAACACCGTTTTGCGACCTCTTTCCAATTCCTTCTTTGCGGCCTCTACCTTCACACGCTGCAAGTATTCGACCGGTGTGTTGCCGGTGGCTTTGATGAAACGCCTGTCGAAGTTGCGTCGGCTGATTGCCAGATCGGAAGCCAGTTTTTCGAAGGATATCTTCGCATCGATGTTTTCTTCAATGTATGTCTGTGCCTTGCCTATCAGCTCGTCGCCGTGGCCTTTTTGAATGTGAAAGATCGAGAACGCCGATTGCGTGGTACGCTGAATGTCGATCTGAAAAAGCTTTGAGCAGAAGATGGCAGTAGGGCGGTCGAAAAGTTTTTCTACGAGATACAATACCAGGTTGAGAAAGGAGTAGGCACCGCCATTGGTGTAAATGCCGCTCTCATCGCTGATGATCTTGTCTTCGGCAACTTTGATGTTGGGGGTACCGTCGCCTGAACTCATCAATCCTGTTCCAGTGCATGGAGCAAGTCTTGCCGTCCAATAGTCCGGTGGCGGCGAGCAGGAATGCGCCGGAGCACATGCTGGCTACTTCGGCGCCCTGCTTGTACTGGTCCCTGATCCATGCGACCAAAGCCTGGTTGGATTGTATCAGCTCGTTGTAGTCGTGCGAAACGGAAGGTATTACGAGCAGGTCAGTGTGTCGGATCGTTTCAATATTAACAGGGTGTATGGAAAAGAAGCCGCCCTCGAGTGCAAGCTCCGACATAAACCCGGCGATGCAAATGTCGATCATCGGCTTGTTGCCAGATTTCAGCCAATGGTTGTGCGCGCCCTTCAATATCTCGTACGTGCCTGTGATGCTGCTCAGGTTTGTGTCGCCTTCGGGTACTACAATAGTTACGTGCTTCATGGGTCGTTCATTTCAACCAAAATTACTGCATTTGGATTGTCCAAATCAACCCACTTCAAAGTCTATTTTACCCCGGCGATAAACGCTGTTCGGATACTAGGTTTGTGAAGCACAAAAAATCAAAATACATCTATGACACAAAAAGATTTTACTACCACCATCGTGGTCGACCAGACTCCGGATGAAGTGTTTAATGCTATCAACAACGTGCGTGGCTGGTGGTCGCAGCAAGTGGACGGTAGCACGGACACGGCAAACAGCGTGTTCACCTATCAGTATCAGGACGTTCACATTTGCAGAATAGAGATCACGGAACTGGTGCCCGCGAAGAAAGTCGAGTGGCTGGTATTGAATAACCATTTCAGCTTTACGAAGGACAAAAAGGAATGGACAGGCACGAAGATCAGGTTTGAAATCGACCGGAAGAATGACAAGACGCTACTGCGGTTTACCCATGTGGGACTGGTACCCGACTACGAGTGTTTCGAGATATGCCAGGAAGGCTGGACCAACTACATCGAGACTAGTCTACACGACCTGATCACCACTGGCCAGGGCAGCCCCAACCCCAGGGAGGGCAAAGGTTTTAATGCATCCATTGTCGAAAAATGGCAACTCGACAGGGCGCATTGATTCGGTGGAAAGGCAACGCCTGTCCGTTATACTGTTTGAGAGAAATGTTTTTCACGGAAAGCCGCGCACGTCGCGGCTTTTTGTTTGGCGGCGGGGTGAATTTGAATGAAGCCAAGTATTCCGCGGGATGCGGCCGTTGCGTTCAAATTTGCTTTATTTGCCGGAATATGGGCAAACTGATCTCTCTTTTGATAAGGTTCATACCCCGCAAATACCTTCAGCTTGTGAGTGGGTTTGGGCTGCGGATTGTGGGCGTTTTTATGGCGGGCAATGAAGTAACGTGCCCTATATGCGGACATTCGTACAGAAAATTTCTGCCCTATGGCCGGTTTGATCCGCGGCCCAATGCGCTGTGCCCCGCGTGCCTGTCGCTGGAACGCCATCGGCTTATCTGGCTCTTCCTGCGCGAGCGCTCCGATTTCTTTGATGCGCCGCAACAAATTTTGCACATAGCGCCCGAACAGTGTTTCATGAAAAGATTTGAAGCTGTACATCACGACGGCTACATCACTGCCGACATTGAGTCGCCGCTGGCCAAGGTGAAGATGGACATACACCACATGCCGTTTGAAGACAACCGGTTTGATTTTCTGCTTTGCAACCACGTGCTCGAACATGTCGACGACGACAGGAAGGCACTAAGTGAAATTAAAAGAGTGTTGAAGCCCGGCGGTAACGCCATTTTGCTCGTACCTTTTTTTAACCCGGTGCCTGACGTAACGTACGAAGACAAGACGATCACCGATCCCAAGGAACGAGAAAAAGCGTTCGGACAGTCGGATCACGTGCGCATGTATGGTAAAGACTACCCCGGCCGGCTGCGCGACGCAGGGTTTGTTGTAAATGAAGACAGACTGGCTTACTCACTCACAAAAGAGCAGCGGTACGCCATGGGTATAACACCGGAGATTATATACCACGTAACCAAGAATTGAACACGGGAGTTGTGCATGATACGGATCGAAACAGAGACATTTGATTTTCTCAAGCACCTTGCGCGTAAAAACAACCGTGAGTGGTTTCAACAAAACAAGCAGCGCTACCTCGACGCCCAACAGAATATGGCGGAATGGGTGGACAACGTGATCGTATTGATGAACGCACACGATCAGTTGCAAACCAAGACGGGGAAGGAAGCACTCTATCGAATTTACAACGACGTGCGGTTCTCTACCGACAAAACGCCGTACAACGCGCGTTTTGCCGGCCATCTGAAACGTGTGAAGCCGCTGCTTCGTGGCGGCTATTATTTTTGGATCAAGCCAGGCGCGTCGCGCGTTGGATGCGGGTTCACCTATCCGAATCCCGCCGACCTGAAACGGATTCGCGAGGACATCGACCTGAACGCTGACGAGTGGAGAACACTTTTGAAGAAGAAACAGATCGCATCCACATTTGGCGGCATGACCGGTGACCAAGTGAAAACAGCACCGAAAGGGTTCTCCAAACAACACCCTGCCATCGACCTGTTGCGGTTCAAACAGTTCTGGTTTGAAAGAAAATTCAGCGATGCCGAAGTGCTTGCACCCGGTTTCGCGAAGGAAGTGAACCGGACTTACAAGGCTATCCGGCCTTTCTTCGACTATATGTCCACCGCGCTCACCACCAACGCCAACGGCGAGCCGATCTTACACTGACTTGCGCACCGATGATTCGGATAAAGCGCGGGTCTGGTTGAACCGAACAGTTCTAATTTTTGTAATTTTGATCAGATCAATACCTCCGAACTATGGAAACCCTGATACCCGAACACAAATACATGGAGGTGGCTGAGCGCATTGAGCACCTGATTGAAAATGAAGTGCTGAAAGTGGGCGACCGGCTGTTGTCGGTGCGCGCACTCAGCAAGGAGCAGGGCATAAGCCTGAGCACGGCGTTTCAAGCGTACTACTACCTGGAGAGCAAGGGACTGATCGAAGCGCGTCCGCAGTCGGGCTACTATGTGAAGTTTACACCTGCGCATGCGCCCGAACTTCCTACCACATGCGAGCCACCTGAAGACGCGGTGCCGGTAAGCGTGGATGAAATGATTGCGAGTGTCTACAAAGATTTGAATTCAGAGACGCTTCTCAATTTTTCGATGGCGGCACCATCTATCGAACTGTTGCCGGCCGCCAAGCTGAACAAAGCGGTGGTGCAGGCGATACGCGATTCCAAATACTCATGTCTCAACTACGACGAGATACAAGGCAACCAGGAGCTGCGCAAGCAAATTGCGCGGCAGGCCTTTAACTGGGGCGGTACCTTTACAGAAGACGACATCGTGGTGACGGCGGGCTGCATGGAATCCCTGGCGATTTGTCTGAGGGCGGTAACCAAGCCGGGCGATGCCGTGGCCATTGAAAGCCCAACCTATTTCGCAATATTCCAGGTAATGGAGCACCTCGGACTGAAGGTGGTTGAAATACCAACGGACCCGGTAACAGGCATCGACCTGAACTTCCTCGACGAGGCCATCGGGCGGCTGGACATCAAGGCGTGCCTTTTTGTGAACAACTTCAATAATCCGCTCGGCAGTTGCATGCCAGACGAGAACAAGAAGCAACTCGTGCACATGCTGGCAAAGAAGGAAATTCCGCTTATCGAAGACGACATTTATGGTGAGCTATACTTTAGCAAGACGCGGCCGCGCACGTGCAAAAGCTTCGATAGAAAAGGGCTCGTGTTGTCGTGCGGTTCGTTCTCCAAATCGCTGGCGCCGGGCTACCGCATCGGGTGGGCCATACCGGGGCGGTTCAAAAACCAGGTGATACGCCTCAAGCGCATGAACACCGTGTCCACCAACACACTCACGCAGGCGGCCATTGCGCACTTCCTCAAAAACGGTCGCTATGAGTTGCACCTGCGCCATTTGCGCAAGGCTCTGCACACACAGTCGCTGCGATACATTCAGGCCATCTCCGAGTATTTTCCGGAAGACACACGCTTTACTCGTCCCCAGGGCGGCTTCGCGCTGTGGATCGAAATGAACAGGAAAGTGAATGCGTACAAGCTCCACAAAAAGGCGCTTAAAAATAACATTGGCATTGCGCCGGGCCAGATATTCTCGTCGCAGTCGCGGTTCGACAACTGCTTCAGGCTTTGCTATGGCGAGCCGTGGAGCGACAAGGTAGAGGACGGCATCCGCACGTTGGGGAAACTTGTGAAGGAAATGAAGTAGCCATGCAACCTCTGCCTGCCGGATAAGGTCTTTGGCTCAACAACTATATCCAACCTTTATGAAAAAGATACTAATGATAGCCGGCGCGCTCTGGCTGAGCGTACAGACTCAGGCGCAAGAGGTGAACAAGACCTTTACGGGAATTAGCAAAATCAAGATGAACACGGCCTCGGGCAGTTGCCGTATTGTGAAGGGCACAGGCAGCGAGGTGAATGTGAAACTTACCTACACGTACGACAAGGACACGTATAAACCGGTATTGGAGCAGGAGGGAACAACGCTGATATTGAAAGAAGAATTCGAAGGGCGAAACCACTCCGGCTCTTCAAAATGGACGTTGACACTTCCGGACAATATCGATCTCAATTTCAACACGGGTTCCGGAGACCTCGACGTGAGCGACGTGGCCATCACCATGAAGTCGAATACCGGCTCGGGCAACATCGATTTGCAAAAGATCACAGGCAACGTGAAGATTAACACGGGCTCCGGCAACATTACGCTCCAAAACCACTAAGGGCGACATTGACGGCAACACAGGGTCCGGCAGTATCGACATCACTTCGTCGGAAGGCGACATCGCTGTGAATGCCGGCTCCGGCAACATAAGGCTCAGCGGCGCCAACGGAAAAATTCACGCCAACGTAGGGAGTGGCAACATCAAGGCCACCGACCTGACGCTTGCGGGCAAAGGTTCCTTCAACTCGGGCTCCGGCGATGTGTCAATAACCCTGCAGTCGGCACTTCAGTACGATGTTTCCATCAACAGTGGCTCGGGCGACGCCAAACTCAACTACAACGGCAACAAGATGGAAGGCACCGTAGTGATGACGGCAAACAAAAACAATGGCGAGATACTCGCGCCCTTCAAATTCGACAAAACGGAAGAACTGGACGAAGGGCGAAACGCCCGCATACGGAAAACCGCCAGGCTATCCGACAAAGACATCGAAATCAGAGTCAGTACAGGTTCGGGTAAAGCCGTAATTGAAAAATAACCTGCTAATCAAATTGATCTTTCCTTCTTCCTTTTGATCTTAGTGATTTGAAGGAAGAAGGAATGCTGAAGAAAATCTTCATTTGGCTGGCGAGGCTTGCACTGGGCTTTGTAATTTTCAACGCCGTCGGCTTTGCAATCCTGTATAAGGGCGACACACCACTGGAGATTCTCAAGAAAAAATACGCGTCGCACAACGCCTCGGCTTTTATGCCGCTGCAGGGTATGCAGGTTCACTATCGCGATCAGGGTGATCAGCGACCGGACACGCCCATCGTGTTGCTTCATGGCCTTTCTTCGTCCCTGCTCACATGGGACAGTTGTGCGATGTTCCTGAAACCGCACCGCACCATTCGCGTCGACCTGCCCGGGTTCGGACTTACCGGGCCCAACGCCAGCGGCGACTACTCGGTCGAATACTATGTGACGTTCCTTCACGAGTTCCTCGCGAAACTGGAAGTGAAGCAATGCTATCTCGTGGGAAGCTCGCTGGGCGGACACATCGCGTGGAAGTACGCGCTGGCCTATCCGAAAGAAGTTAAGAAGTTGATATTGATCGACGCCGCGGGCTATCCTTTACATGACATACCTACGCTGGGCTTGCGACTGGCACGAATGCCGATGGCGAAAGCGCTGATGACCGTGATAAATCCGAAGCCTGTAGTGAAGGCCAGCCTCGAAGATATTTATGCCGACGACAACAAGGTGACACCGCGATTGATCGATCAGTATTGCGACATGCTGCTGCGACCCGGCAACCGCCAGGCGTTGCGCACACGCCTGAGTATAACGCAGAAGTTTGACACCCTTTCGGTGAGACAAGTGAAGGTGAAGACATTGATAATTTGGGGCAGCGGCGACAAACTCATACCCCGCAGTTACGCGGCCAAGTTTGAACGCGATCTCCCCGACAGCAAAAGTGTGATGGTGAGTGGCGTCGGTCACGTACCCATGGAGGAATCTCCGGAGGAAACAGCCGGGCACATTATCGATTTTATCGAAGAAAAGTAAAATCAGTGCGCTTGTTGCGCTGCGATCGACGGATCGTCGCGCATGAATTCTTCCGCACGCTTGTTTACGATCGGGAGCTTGTCCATGAACGAAACTTCAATCATCGCCACACCGAAATCTTCCACAACCCGTCCGCGTATCAGGTAAAAACCCCGACCCCGAAACGGATATTTCGCCGCGATGTCGGGAAAATGAACCGTGTCAAAAACTTCGCCCTGCTGATCGTAAAATGTACCAAAATGCATCGGTTCATTTTTCAGCGTGCTTGTGTCTTTGGTCGTGACCACGTAGCCGACAATTTCGACCGATGCACCTATTTTGTCGAGTAGGTCATCGGCATTCGCATTGCCGCGCTCGCGCGTGTCGAGCAGGAGAAACGGGTCGCACAACGGAAAGCCCAGCAATTCAATTTCTTCGAAGGCATCTTCAAGCGGATGGCGCTGCAATTCAGGCAGCGGCTGGTCGGCTGGCTCGGTATCGAATAGTTCGACGGTTGCGTGGCGGCGGGTCTTTATACTGCTGAAGTACAGGAGCGCTTCCCACAATAGTCGTTGTTTGGTTTTTCCGGTAAAGCGAAATGACCCCATCCGAATCAACACGCGCACTTGCTCCAACGCCAACCCGATGCGACGAATAAAATTGTCGAGGCTCTTAAAAGGCCGTTGCGTTCGCGTTCGACGTGGATGCGCTTTCCAATGCCCGCCTCAAGGCTCTTGACATGAATGAAACCAATGTAGATGCGATTCCCGCTGATGGTGGTCAGGTAGTCGCTGCTGTTTACGCAGGGCGCTTCGATAACACCACCGTTCATGCGTGCTTCGTGAAAGTAAAATTCTGTGCGGTAGAAGCCGCCGAAGTTGTTGATCACACCCACCATAAATTCAAGCGGGTAGTGCGCTTTCAGAAACAAGCTTTGATAACTTTCCACGGCGTAGCTCGCCGAATGGCCTTTAGCAAATGAGTAGCCTGAAAAACTTTCGATCTCAAACCAGACACGTTCGGCCACCAGGCGGTCGTATCCGCGCTCCTGGCAGTTGGCGAAGAAACGCTCCGCTACACGCTTGAATTCTTCGCGTGATCGAAACTTGCCCGACATGCCGCGCCTGAGCACGTCGGCCTCGGTGAGCGTGAGGCCCGCAAACTCGTGGGCTACTTTGATCACATCTTCCTGGTACACCATTACGCCATACGTTTCGGCCATGAGTTCATCCATTTTCGGATGTACAGATTCGTAGGTGCCGCCGTTGCGCACTGCGTGAAATCGCTCAATGTAGGCGCGCATCATTCCCGAGCGAGCCACACCGGGTCTTATGATGGAGCTGGCCGCCACCAGCGTGAGGTAGTCTTCGCAGCGCAGTTTACCCAGCAGCATGCGCATGGCGGGCGATTCCACGTAAAAGCATCCCATTGCTTTGCTGTCGCGCAACAGCGCCTTGATTTTTCATCTTTCTTGAATTCACGGAACCGGTGTACATCCACTGACTCATTCCTGTTGCGGCGGATGTGCTGTACGGTCTCCTTGATGTGTCCGAGTCCGCGCTGGCTCAGGATGTCGAACTTGAAAATACCGAGGTCTTCGGCGCTGTGCATCTCGAAATGTGAAACCGGATAGCCCTTGGGTGGAACGTCGATGGCCGTGTATGTACATATAGGCTTTTCCGTAATCAGCACGCCGCCGGCGTGTATAGACATGTTCGCTGGCAGGTCGCGCATGTGCTGCGCATAGCGCATGATGAGCTCCGTGATGTGGTCGCGGCTCCGAAATTTTTTTGGATTGTCGACCAGCGCGTCGATCTCGCCTTTGGGAAGCCCGAATACCTTTCCCAACTCGCGTATGACCGACCGCTTTTGATATGTGACGTGCGTACCCAGCAGGCACACATGGTCGGCGCCGTAGCGTTCGAAAAGGTAGTTGTACACATTGTCGCGGTTGTCCCAGGAGAAGTCGATGTCGAAATCGGGCGGGGTGGTGCGTTCCGTGTTGAGGAAGCGTTCAAAATAAAGATTGAGCTCGATAGGGTCCACGTTGGTGATACCGAGGCAATAGGCGATTACGCTGTTGGCGCCGCTGCCACGCCCCACGAAGTCGAATTTTTTCTCCTTTGCAAACCTGATGAGATCGTAGGCAATGAGATAGTAACCACAGAATCCTTTCGCCCTGATAACAGTCAGCTCGCGCTCGAAGCGTTCGCACAAGACCGGATCGCCGGCGTCGTACCGTTCCATAAAACCCTTCCACGCCTCGGCGCGCAAGTAATCCCAATCTGCCTGCGCGCTACCCGTAACATTCTTCTTGTTTTTTATCCGAGCCCAGTTCCA
>JAAURZ010000040.1 GCA_012031955.1 Bacteroidia bacterium | reverse complement strand
GGTGTGTTAAAGAACGTCGCTGCTCTGTCGGCAAACCATGCGGCGCTGTCAAATTTCGAAGCTTGCAGGTACAGGCTTGCCAAAGAGTCGGCAAAGATAGCATTTTTTTCATTCTCAGCGTATTGCGCCCGGAGGGCCGCAATTTTGCCGGCCAGCGCCTGGGGCACCTCTTCGTGTACTGAAATGACCGCGGAATCTGGCGTCGACGCGTCTTCCCGAAGGGAAGACTCATTTCGACAACGACCCGGGGAAGTAGAAAAATAAGCCACACCACCAGGGCGCTTGCCACCAGTATAATTACTCGAGTCTTTAACATAGTACTGTTAGCTGAACAGGGTCTTAAATGTTGTTGTCGCGATCGGCTACTATTTTTACTTTGTCGCTCGACTTGATCTTGTTCACAAAAATCTTGGCTGGCTTAAAGCTGGGGATAAAATGCTCATCGATCACCAACGCGGTGTTCCGGGAAATGTTCCTCGCGATTTTCTTCTTTCGCTTCTTATTGATGAAGCTTCCGAAGCCGCGGATATAAATATTGTGTCCATCCGCCATGGACAGTTTTACCACGCTAAAGAAGGCTTCGATGGAGGCCGTTACATCGGCTTTATCGACTCCGGTCTTCTCTGCTATTTCGTTGATGATGTCTGCTTTAGTCACTATTGTAAAGTTTTTTGAGGTTCGTTATTAAAAAGCGGATAGGCAAAGTTAAAATTGCGCTGCCAGATTTAAAAATGAATATTGAAAAAATCTGATTATCAAGGGGATGGACAAGCGATATTTCTCTGAAAAAGTCGTTGAATGGTATGAAGAACACAGGCGAGAATTGCCCTGGAGGCACACTACCGACCCCTATAACATCTGGCTTTCGGAGGTAATACTGCAACAGACGCGGGTAAACCAGGGCCTGCCTTACTACCTCAGGTTCATTGAGGCATTCCCGACAGTCGGGGCCTTGGCCGCCGCCGAAGAGCAGCAGGTTCTGCGTTTGTGGCAAGGGCTTGGGTATTATTCCCGGGCGCGCAACCTGTTAAAATGCGCCCGCCAGGTAGTGAAGGATTTTCAATGCAGGTTTCCCACCGACTATAATTCACTTAAATCGCTCCCTGGCATCGGCGAGTACACAGCGGCGGCCATAGCGTCCATCGCATACAACGAACCCGTCGCGGTGGTCGATGGCAACGTGTACCGGGTTATGTCGCGGTATTTCGGCCTATCGGACGATATTACTACACTTAACGCCAAACGAAATTTTGCATCTCTCGCCAACGAGCTCGTCCTTACCCAACCACCCGCCACCTACAATCAAGCCGTGATGGAGTTCGGCGCCATGGTATGCACCCCCGCCAGTCCAGGGTGCGACGATTGCGGCCTCAACACGCATTGCTTCGCATTTCGGCAAGGCATGCAGAACTCGTTGCCCGTAAAGGGTCGCAAAACAAAAACGCGCAAGCGCTATTTCTACTATCTCGTTGTGCAGAAAGGACACGGTTGCCTCATGCGGGAGCGCGCCAGCGGCGACATTTGGCAAGGGTTGTATGACTTTCCGGTCATTGAAAAAACCGGGGTAGTCTCCCTAAAAAAGCTGGCCACAGAGCTTCCGGAGCTGGCCGGCCGCGAAATCGATATTTCGCCGATATACAAGCATGTGCTCACTCATCAGACAATTTTTGCGCGGTTCATCGCTCTGCGTAGCCGGAATGGGCATGGACTTGGTTTTGACGGCCGATTTTATACCAGAACACAAATCGCCGAACTGCCAAAGCCGGTGTTGATCAGCAGGTATCTGGCCGATGCCAACCTTTTATAGTTGGCGGAAGAATGGTAACTTTGTACAACAAGGGTCATTGCGGAGGGTAACAATGTTCGCCATTCGTGATGACATATTTTTTTGAAACTCATAAGAAACCAACACACAATGTCAGGAGTAAACAAAGTAATTTTAGTAGGACGACTTGGGAAAGACCCGGAAGTAAGAAACCTTGAAAACGGCGCATCGGTTGCCAACTTCTCGATGGCAACATCTGAATCATATAGAGACAAGACTACAGGCGAGAGAAAAGAAATTACAGAGTGGCACAACATCGTACTGTGGAGAGGCCTCGCCGAAATCGCCCAGAAATATCTTCACAAAGGTGACATGGTCTATGTGGAAGGAAAACTGAGAACACGTTCGTGGGAAAAAGACGGCGTGACTCGTTACACAACCGAAGTGGTTGCCGACAACATGACGATGCTTTCAACCAAGACAAGCAGTGGAATGGGCCAGTCTAACGACTCCGTATCGGAAAGAAGCTCTTCGGACAGCTATCGCGCGCCGGTAGACACAGGCGGCGCTACTGACGACTTGCCATTCTGATGTTTCACTAATTATTACCTGATTGGACGAGCCTCCTAGTTACACCCTACTTGCCATCTTCGCTGGCCAAGGATTTTTCTACACCCTTAGCTTTGCTGTTATACTTTTGCTTCTTGGAGCCTCCGCCCTGGTCTCCGCATCCGAGGTCGCGTTCTTCTCGCTCAAGGCCGACGATCTGGAACGCTTTCGCGAAAGTTCTGACGCCAAAGAGAAACTTATAATCGAATTGCTTAGCAAGCCAAGGCTGTTGCTGGCTACCATCCTTATTGCCAACAACACGGTGAATGTGGCCGTTGTCACGCTTGCCACATTTCTGATGTGGGACATGGCCGGCACACGCAATCCCACCGAGTTTATCGTAGGGCTCGTCACTTTCGCCGTTACGTTCGCCATCACCTTCTTTGGTGAAATCATACCCAAAGTGTATGCAACAAAAAGGAATGCATCCTTTGCAAAGTCGATGGCGGGTACGTGGAAGGTGCTCATAGCGCTATGCAGGCCTGTGTCGAAACCGCTCATGTCGATTAGCCGAATTGTTGAAAAGCGCTTCGAACGCAAGGGCTACAACACAACGGTGGAAGAGTTGAACCAGGCGCTCGAACTGGCGACGGGCAATGACGATACGTCCGAAGACGAAAAGGAGATATTGAAAGGTATTGTAAACTTCGGCACCCTTACGGTGCGGCAAGTGATGCGATCACGCATGGATATTTCGGCGGCCGACATCGATTTCAGTTTTACCGAACTTATCGACTACATCAACAAGTCCGGGTTTTCAAGAATACCTGTCTACCGCGAAACACTCGATAAAATAGAAGGCTTTCTCTACATTAAGGACTTGCTGCCGTTTCTCGATCAGACCAACAGCTTTGAATGGCAAAAGCTCTTGCGCACCAGCTACTTCGTGCCTGAAAACAAAAAGATAGATTCCCTGCTCAAAGATTTCCAGGAGAAGCGCGTACACATGGCGGTGGTGGTCGATGAGTATGGCGGCACTTCAGGCCTTATCACGCTGGAAGATATTATCGAAGAAATCATCGGAGAGATCAACGACGAATTCGACGAGGAGGGTCTCAACTATCAGAAGATTGACGAACAGACTTATGTGTTTGAGGGAAAGACTTCGCTCCATGACTTCTGCAAAGCCATCGATGTGGACAGCAATGCATTTGATGAGATCAGGGGCGAGAGCGAATCGCTCGGCGGTCTTATGCTGGAATTGAACAACGAACTGCCGCGGGCCGGAACCCAACTTACTTACGAACAGTTTACTTTTACAATAGAGGCGGTGGACAGAAAACGGATTAAGCGTGTACGGGTCAACATTCATGAGCAGAAAGAGAGCTAAAGTAATCCTGTTCGCCAGCATGGTCGCGTTGATGGCCCTGAATGCGTGCGACAAAACATTCGTGCCCAAGCCCGTCGGCTACAATCGGTTTGTGCTGCCCGACCCTGCTTACACCCCGCTGCCCGACACATTGCCCTACACGTTTGAGTATTCGGCATACGCCCATCTGCTAAGAGACACCTCCGCCATCAGCGACCGATTTTGGGTTGAGATCAACTACCCCGACATCAAGGGCAACATACATGTCACCTACAAGAAAATCCATCACAGTGAAAAGCTGCTCCACGAGTTTCTCAACGATTCGTATGTGCTCACCGCCAAGCATCAGATCAAGGCGTATGCGATCGACGAAACGATTGTAAAGACACCCAACGGACTCACTGCCGTAATTGCAGAGCTGGACGGCGAGGTGCCAAGCCAGTTTCAATTTACAGTGACAGACTCGACAGAAAATTTTATCCGAGGTGCTTTGTATTTCAAAACAAAAGTAGCCAACGACTCCCTGGCGCCCGCCATCGAATATGTGAAAAAAGATATTATGCATCTCATCAATACCCTGACCTGGAAAAACCCGAAGCGGCCGAACTAATTTACCTTAAGCGGAATTTTCAATGGTAGCAGATCACCCTTTCAATAACAATCATGTGAAATAGCCAACCAACGGTATGATAATAACCCGGCTATTCCATCTGACCGTAATCAAATAAATTGTTAACAGATGAATGCAACCCATGCCGCCGCCTCTTTGCTCATCTTCAATCTCTGCATTGCATGCGATTCGTCATCGCAGTCACCGACGTCATCACGTGATAGCGACGAGTTTAAGAGCTACTGGTACACCGGCAAAGCCGAGGTAAGTTCGTATAAGCTAAGCCAGTCGCGCTATGGCGAAAATCGAAATGGTCACGCCGATTCTCATCTTTGTAACGGAAGATTTTTCGAGGAAAAAGCAGGTGAAACTCGACCACCCGCAGGCAGCGGGCAACGACAAGGTTTCTGTCATGAAAATGAATTTCGTGAAGAAGTTCACGACCGGCATTTATCCATACTCGATGATGCTTTCTGCCTTTACGCCGGTAGTCCAGCCGCGCGAAGGCCACTCCGTTAAAGTAACTATGTCTTCGCAGGAGTGGTGCGGTCATGTGTATAGCCAGATGAACCGCGACGGCAACCGGTACCAGGTCAAATCCTATTCATATTTTGAACAAGAGGGCGACGCGAATTTTGCCATCAAGGCAACACTGCTTGAAGACGAGGTCTGGAACCTGATCCGGATTGATCCGTCTGCTTTACCCGTAGGCAGGGTTGAGGTAACTCCAGGTCTGTTTTTTACCAGGCTCGGTCACAAAGATCTCAAGGCGGAATTTGCGAACATCAGTCGGCGAGAGGAAGAAAACACGGTGTACTACAGCGTCGCATTTGAAAATAGCGAACGTACGCTGGCAATTCAGTTCACCAAATCATTTCCTCACAAGATTCTCGGATGGACCGAAACCTTTGTGGGCTTAGACGGTAGACAGCATCGGACGTCCGCCACGCTCGATAAGACTTTGCACATCGACTATTGGACCAGGAACAAGAACGAGTTCGTCTACCTGCGCGACTCCCTCAACCTACCGATCAATCATTAGTCTCAATATAGTAGACACGATACAGCACTAAGTGAGAAGCCATTTTGTATTTTGGCATTCTCAATTATGATTTATGCTGAATTGCAAGCGTAACAAGTTCTCACTGCCGCGACGCCTCACTTACCTCAATTGCGCGTATATGTCGCCGATGTTGAAAGACATTGAAAAAGCGGGCGTCAAAGGTCTGCGTTCGAAACGAAATCCATCCGACATTGCGCCGGCTGATTTCTTTAGTCAAGGCGAGCGCCTGCGTACTGCTTTTGCCAATATTGTTCATGCGGAGGATGCGCGTCGCATTGTAAGCATTCCGTCCGTGTCTTATGGCATGGCCACGGTAGCGCACAATCTGAAAGCAGGTAAGGGCGACAACATTGTTGTGGCGGCAGAGCAATTCCCCAGCAACTACTACACATGGGAGCAGCTGGCCGCCGACACTGGCTCGCTGCTTAAAGTTGTAGCGCCGCCAGATACACTCGTTGATCGGGGCAAGACATGGAATGCGCGCCTGCTTGAGGCCATCGACCATTCTACCAAAGCCGTGGCCGTTGGCAACGTGCACTGGGCTGATGGCACACGGTTCGATCTGCCGGCAATTCGCAAGCGTACGCGTGAAGTGGGAGCCTGGCTTATTGTAGACGGTACCCAGTCGGTCGGCGCCCTCCCTTTCGACGTAGCGAACATTCAACCGGATGCGCTTGTATGCGCCGCCTACAAGTGGCTGCTCGGTCCTTACTCTATCGGGCTCGCCTATTTTGGAGAAGCGCTGAACAACGGCAGGCCGCTCGAGGAAAACTGGATAAACCGCCTGCACAGCGAAGATTTTCAGCAACTGGTCAACTACCAACCTGCCTACCAGCCGGGGGCGTTGCGTTACGAAGTGGGCGAACACAGCAACTTCATTCACGTGCCCATGATGCTGAAGGCATTGAAACAAATTGAAAAATGGGGAGTAGACCGGATCCAGGAGTACTGCCGGCACATTACCACCGAGTCGATAGAAAAGCTTCGCGAAAAAGGTTTTTGGGTTGAAGATGAGGCCTATCGCGGCCATCACCTGTTTGGTATAAGATTGCCGAAGTCAGTCGACATGGAGTCGGTGAAGGCGCAGTTGAAAAAGAAAAACATCGCAGTGTCCATCCGCGGCAATGCAGTGCGGGTGGCTCCCTACCTGTACAACGACGTATTCGACGTGCAGCGGTTGGTAAAAGTACTCACCCAGTACTAGCACATGGCGCAGCAAGGCAAGAGTTTTGCGTGGGGCATCGCCCTCAGCCTGCTTGGCGCTGTTTGCTTCAGCACCAAGGCCATTATCGTGAAGCTTGCCTATCGCGATCTTGAAGTTAGCGCCGTGTCGTTGCTTGCGTTGCGCATGGTATTCTCGTTACCGTTCTTCGTGCTGTCGGCTTACATTTCCTCAAGCAGGCATAGCAACGTTCGCTTCACGGGCCGTCAATGGTTGTTCGTGGCGCTGATCGGTTGCCTCGGCTACTACATCAGCAGCCTGCTGGACTTCATTGGTCTGCAATATGTTTCCGCCGGCATCGAGCGGCTCATACTTTTCGTATATCCGTCAATTGTGTTGCTGCTTTCGGCAGTTGTTTTCAAAGAGAAGATCAAGCCGTTACAGTGGCTTGCCCTTGGCGCTACTTATGCCGGACTGTTCATTGCCTTGCCGGCGAGGCTACGCAACTTGACCGCCAGCCGGATGGTTTTTATTTCGGCTCGCTCATGATATTGCTCTGCTCCGTCACGTTTGCTACCTACATAGTCGGCAGCGGCAGGCTTATACCGGTGGTGGGCGCGGTCAAGTTCAACAGTTATTCCATGACGTTCGCCTGCATTGGCGTGCTCCTGCATTTCTTTATCACAAGCAACGAATCGCTTCTGAACCTTCCAACACCGGTATACTCCTACAGCCTGCTCATGGCCATCCTGTCGACGGTCATCCCCACGTTTCTCATCAGTGAGGGCATCAAACGCATCGGTTCAGCAATGCCGCCATTGTAGGCACGGTGGGACCGGTGAGCACGCTGATTCAGGCGAGGATATTTCTTGGCGAGCCGTTGTACGGTCTGCAGATCGTCGGCACGCTGCTTATCCTGGTGGGCATCTTGCTGATCGGGCGGTCGCGCAAAGCTTCGGTGCCTGTAGCGGCCGCTTCAGTCACCAAATAATTTGGATCGGCACCATTTGAAGCATAGGTTTTTTATTTGCGGATTTTTCCATTCAACTTGGTACATGCGAAAAACGTTGACGCTCCTCTTCATTGCAGGTCTGCTTTCGGCCGCATTCGGCCAGCAGAAAAAGTACATGTTCGTATCGCTCAACAGCAAACATCACAGCGAGCAGTTGTCGCAAGAAGCACTTGCCAAGCTGATGGAGGGTCACCTCGCAAACATTCAACGGCTGGCTAAGGAAGGCAAGCTCCTCGTGGCGGGTCCCTTCGATGGCGGTGGCGGCTTGTTCATTCTGAATACGGGTTCGATACAGGAGGCAAAAGAATGGCTGAGCACAGACCCCGGCATCCAGGCGGAAAGGTGGGATGTGGAGGTACTTCCCTACGACCCTCGCGTCGGATCGGTATGCGTTGTGAATGAGAATGTGGAAATGGTCACGTACACTTACGTGCGATACATACCCAGCTTCACAAAATTCAACATCAAGGATTCGCCGCAAACGTTCAGACGTCACGACGACTTTGTGCGCAAGATTACCGACACGGGCAATGTGATCGCTGAAGGGCTCCTCGGTGAGCGCGACGGCAATATTCTTATTCTTCGCGGCGAGGTTGACCGCAGCCTGGTGGAGAGTTCTCCCGGAGTGCAGGAGGGGCTACTCGAATTTGTGATTAAAAAATTGTGGGTGGGCAAGGGCTCCTTTTGCGAGTAACCTAGTGCACTACCGTCTGCGGTTGTAGCGCAAACCAGTGGTGGGCAAGCCATTCCTTGCCAGTATGTTTCAGCAGCACCACGGTATTTGAGATAAACTGGCTCTCGAACTCACGCTGTGAAAATTCTTGCCACGCCTCGGCGAAGTTATGTTTCTTCAAGTCGCGAAATGCAAGCGTCAGGTGCGGGTGAAAGGGCAGGTCGCGATAGTTTGAGTTAAACAACTGAAATTCCTTCTTACAAAAACGCATGAGTGCAAGCTGCAGGCCAGTCAGCTCATCATTCTTTTCAACACCGATAAAAATGACCCTTGGCGGAAACGCACCAAAGTTGGTGAGATGAACCGCGATTGGATCCTTTCCTTCAAAAAAAACTTCCAGAGAATTGATCAGGCTTTTTTCTTTGTCTTCGCGCCACTTAAACGGCATGTGCAAAGTAATGTGCGGTGGCGAGTTGAGGGAGGCTTTGCTTTGAAATTTCTCCTTGAAATAGTGTTTCAGCGCCAGCGCCTCCTTAAATGCGGGAGACGGCGGAACGATCGCTATGAAATAAAGTTTTTGCTGTTCTGTTTTCTTTTTGGCCGACACTTGTAGGTTGCTTTTTACCGAACTGCGCCCTTACAAGATGGAAAACTATTTCCTGTTCTAATAGCATTTTTATGCAAAACTATGCTTGCCACGTGCCGTCGAAATGACCGATGCACTTCAACAGGAAGCAATGTGTTGTATCTTTATCTTATGGCCAGGAAGGACAGCAAACCGACCGTCGATACATTGGGTGATTTTCTAAAAGACAAGTCGCCTTATGCTATTGATTTGTTCGATCATTTCGTTGCGCAGTTACAAAGGATTGGGCCGGTAGATGTGCTTCCTGCCAAGAGCATGATTGGCATTGCAACACAGCGGAAACGCATCCTATATGTTACGCAATTCGGCAAAGGTTTTATTCATGTAGTTTTTCCCTTTAAACATGCGCATACCGACAACTTGTGTTTTCAAAAGATAGCCCAGGTGCCCGGCGACGTGAAGCAGTTCAACCATCATTTCCGAATGTTGGCGAAAACGGACGTGAACGCGGAAGTGAAAAAGTTTATGCGGATGGCCTACGAAGAGGGCAGTTGAACGGCTTGCTCTACCTTGCAAAGAGCTCCATAAACTCGCGTTTCTTCTGAGGTGATATCTCCAGTTCGCGGTTGTTTTTCATCGTTACCCGGCCGCCTTTTCCCTTCTGGTAGCGCACCACATGCGTGGGGTTGATGACGAACGACCGGTGTATCCGGAGAAAGCGGTGCTCCTTCAGTATGTCTTCAAAGTACTTGAGCGTGCGGCAGATCAACAGCGTGCGGCTGTCGCCGAGGAAAACTTCGTAGAAGTTATCTTCGGCTTCGCAATACAGGATGTCCTTAATACTCACGATCTCGAAGCCTTCGAGTGTTGGCAGCATGATCTTCTGGTCGGTGGGGGTGCGGATGTTTTCGAGCAGCACAGGCGTGTGACCCACGTAATTTTGGGTGGCCCGCTCTCCCTTTATCTTGCCAACGGCTTTTACCAGCTCATCGATGCTTATGGGCTTGAGCAAATAATATGCGGCGCTTTGATTCAGTGCCTGTATGGCGTAGTTATCAAAAGCGGTAACGAAGACAGTCTCGAACGTCACTTCGCTGAAACTTTCGAGCAGATCAAAACCGTTTCCATACGGCATTTCGATGTCGAGAAAAACGACGTCGGGCTTATGCTTTGTAATGGCAGCAATACCGGCGGCGGCAGATTCGCCGAACCCGCACACCGTTACCTCTGGGCAATACTTTGCGAGGTAGTCCGCCAGTATGTTGCGGCAATCGGCTTCGTCGTCCACAATTACAGCCTTCATGGTTGGTGGTGTTTTACGTTTGTAAGGGGCAGGTATATACTGACTCTCGTGCCCGCATCCGCTTCGAGGTCGCTGATGGTAACGCGGTACTGCTTGTTGTAAACTTTATTGATAATTGACAAACGCTCTTCGATATTGCTGATGCCGGTAGAGTTGTGCTTCCGTTGATTTTCAGTTTTCAGTGCGGCAGATCGCTTGCGTCCTATCCCGTTGTCGGTCACTTCCACCACCAGGTTGCTGT
>JAAURZ010000039.1 GCA_012031955.1 Bacteroidia bacterium | reverse complement strand
ACGGCAAGGCAGCACCCAACTGCCCGACGCGCAAAAAGGCCACGTTATTTCGTATGCCGGCGACGTGACTGTGATCGACCGCCCCTGGAAGATATTTCAAATGAACGGCGCCCAGTTGCGCGCCGACTTCAAACTGATTACGCAGGGTAGAAAATCGGCGGGCATCAGCGACAGGCACACCATTGTATACGGAGAGGAAAACTTGTTTGTGGAAGAAGGCGTTTACGTGCGCGGCGCACTCATCAACGCAGAACCCGGCCCGGTATATCTCGGTAAGAATAGCATTGTGCAAGAGGGGGCCCTCATCCGCGGTGCTTTTGCGCTGTGCGAGGGCGGGCACGTGAACATGGGCGCCAAAATGCGTGGCGACACCACCGTGGGTCCATTCAGCAAAGTCGGTGGCGAAGTAAGCGCGTCGGTCCTTTTCGCTTACAGCAACAAGGCGCACGACGGCTTTCTCGGCTGCTCGGTGCTGGGCGAGTGGTGCAACATGGGCGCCGATTCAAACACTTCCAACCTGAAAAACAACTACGACCAGGTGAAGCTGTGGAGCCACGTGACAGAACATTTCGAAAGCACGGGGCTGCAGTTCTGCGGCCTCATGATGGGCGACCACAGCAAGTGCGCTATCAACACCATGTTCAATACCGGCACCGTGGTCGACGTTTCGGCCAATGTATTTGGTGAAGGATTTGTCCGTAACTATATTCCGTCATTCGCGTGGGGCGGCACCGGCGGCTTCAGTACGTATCAGCGCGACAAAGCTTTTGAAACGGCTGAAAGGGTTCTGGGTCGTCGCAACATGAAACTCGACGCGGTGGAGCGCGACATACTCAATCACGTGTTTGAAATAACGTCCTCGCAGAGGAGCTGGGAAAAATAAGAAGTATGAAGTTCGACAGGATTCTGAAGATCATCTGGTTCATCAACGGCATCATCATACTGATGTTCCTCGTGGGTTTCGGCCTAATTGCGTTGGGTGAATTGCTTCGAAACTATTCTTACACACCTCCCGAGGTAATTGTGGGCGAAGAACTGGAACAAGCAAAGGAGCAGGGGCTCATCTTGCAAGCATTGGATTTCGCAGAGCCGCGCGCATCAGGGGCTCGTCGGGTTATCTATTACCTGTGGCCATAAAGACGTACGACACGCCGGCGGACATGAAAGATTCTGAATCGTTTCAGGAGGTGCTGTATGATAAAAAAATAGGACTGGGCTCGGCGACGCGCAGCTACTATCAATACTCAGCACCTACACTCAACGTTGTCTTTCTAAACAGCAGGCTGGAGCCAACGGGCACGCTGCTCGACAAGAAGGGCTTCATTGACGAGTTCCGGTATCCTGAAAAACAGGATCACTACGCGGCCGGCGATACGTCGGTTCTGAAATACATAACCTATGAGATCGGCTTTGAAGACTCGAATAAAGACGGCGTCATGAACAGCGACGACAAAACTGATCTCTATTTTACGGATCTCGAAGGAAAAAATCTCACGCAGATCACGCACGCTTTAGATGTGCACCGGTACTATTTCTTCAGCGAAAACGAACTCATCATCATTTACGCCCGGCGAAGCGACAAGCCGGAGGAATACAAGAAAGAACATTTTGCCCGATATGATTTCCGCACACGAAAGCTGGAAGACCTGCAAGCGCTTCACCAAACACTCGACCAATTGGAGAAAATCTTTGACTCAATGACTTTTAGAGATATACCCGGCCTGAACGACACCAAGTCGATGCTTACGGATGCTGTGAAAAACCAGCACATGGCGCACGCCCAGCTGTTCGTAGGCGCGGAAGGTGCGCTCAACCTGCCGATGGCAATCGCTTATGCCACCTACCTGCACTGCGAAACAAAGGCGACGACGCCTGCGGCACGTGCGCGGCGTGCTCTAAAAATCTCAAATACATTCACCCCGACACGCACTTCGTGTTTCCGTTAAGCAACGTAAAGGGTGACAAAGACCCAGAGCGCTTCAAAGCGGAAATAATGAAAAGCTGGCGGTCGTTTCTCACCGAGCAACCCTTCGGCAACCTCGACGACTGGACCAACTACTACGGGGGCGAAGACAAGCAGGCGATCATTTCGCGCGAAGAGAGCCGCGAGATAATCAAAACACTTTCGCTCAAACCGTTCGAGAGCCCTTACAAGGTGATGATCATCTGGCAGCCCGAACTCATGCACCCCAGTGCCGCCAACGGCATCCTAAAAATTCTGGAAGAACCACCACCACATACCTACTTCATCCTCGCTACCAACGCGGCCGACAAGCTGCTACCCACTATCCTATCGCGCACGCAGATCGTCACCATCCGTTTGCTTTCGGACAATGAGATGGAACAATTTCTCGTAAGCAACAATGAACTCGACAACGCCAGGGCAAAGAAGATTGCCAACCTGGCCGAAGGCAATATCAATATGGCGATGGGCCTGCTCGACAAAGCGGAAGACGACAAACGCGGCGCGTTTCACCAACTGGATGCGTGCCTGCTTCAAACACAGCTATGCCGACCTGGTGACACTCGCAGATGAATATCACGGGCTCGACAAGTTGAGCCAGAAAAATCTGATGCGCTACAGCACCAACATGATGCGCGAAACATTGCTCAGTCTATCCGGTGCGTCCATCAACCGCGTGCAGGGCGACGAGTTCAAGTTCGCGCAAGACTTCAGCAAGGTGATGGATGTGGAGAAACTCGGAAAGTCTTTCACACTCATCAACGACGCAAGCTACCACCTCGAACGCAACGGCAGCGCCAAAATGATTTTCCTCGACCTTTCCCTCAAACTAGCGCACACGATCAAACCATGAACAAAACCATTCGAATAGGCACGCGGGCAAGCAAGCTCGCCTTGTGGCAGGCAGACTACGTGGCCTCCTGCCTGAAGTCGTCGGGCTTTCACACCGAGATCGTGCCCATCGACACGCGGGGCGACAAAATCCTCGACGTGTCTATCGCCAAGATAGGCAGCAAAGGCGTGTTCACCGAAGAAATTGAAGCGCACCTCTTAGCCGGCGATATCGATATTGCGGTGCACAGCGCCAAAGATCTCGCCTCAGAATTGCCCGACGAACTGGAACTGGTCGGCTTCAGCGAGCGCGAAAAAGTGAACGATGTGGTGGTGGGCACTAACCCGAAGATCAGACTCGCGACACCTGGCGTGCGTGTCGGCACATCGTCTACACGTCGCGTTGCCTTCCTCAAACACTTTTATCCCGATGCGAACCCGGTAGCGGTGCGTGGCAATCTGCAAACCCGGCTCACCAAGTTGCAGCAGGGCGACTGCGATGTGCTGCTGCTGGCCTACGCCGGCGTGCATCGCATGGGGTTCGATGCGCATATTGTTGAAGAGATTGAAACCAGCTACTTCGTGCCGCCGGTAGGTCAGGGCAGCATCGCCATTGAGTGTCACAAGAAACTGGCGTTCGAAAAAAAGAGCGCTGTGGAACGTTGGGTCAACCACAGCGAAACAGAAGACTGCATACGTACCGAGCGCGCTTTCCTTAAAACGTTGCACGGCGGGTGCAGCATACCCGCGTTCGGTTATGCCCACTTCGAGGGCAACCTCATCACACTTAAAGCGGGTATTATTTCCCTCGATGGAAAACAGGTGGTAAAAGTGAAACGATCCGCCATGCCGTCGGAGGGCAAAGAGCTTGGTAAAGGCGTGGCGCTGGAAGTGCTGGAAAACGGCGGCGCGGCTATCTTGCAAGAGATAAGGCAGACCGTGGGGTCGTAAACTCCTTCAGCGAGTGAACGATAAATCCATTAATTTTACTGCCCTGAAAACTTGAATCTGCTATGACACGGAAATTTCTTTCACTATTGATAATCGCCAGCTATTGTATGATAACAGGATGCGCGCAAACGAAGACCGACTATGTGGTCACGATCAAAACGGAATATGGAGACATGGTGGCCATTCTGTATGATGAAACCCCCAAGCACAAGGCCAACTTCATTAAACTGGCTAAGGAACACTATTTCGACAGTATGCTGTTCCATCGCGTAATCGATGGATTCATGATACAGGGTGGCGACCCTGATTCGAAAAAAGCGCAACCCGGCCAGCCGCTTGGCCAGGGTGGCCCCGGCTACACGGTAGACGCGGAGTTTAATACAAAACTGTTTCATGAGAAAGGTGCGCTGTCGGCCGCGCGCACGGCGACCAGGTGAATCCGGAAAAAAAATCCAGCGGCAGCCAGTTCTATATCGTGCAAGGAATAAAATATCCCAGGGAAGAACTGACCATCGATCCGAACAAGCTCAACCAGGGTATCGGCCAGCTTGCACAAAAGGAGGGCTTCACCTACCTGCAAGACACGCTCTCGCAGTTATATTATTCCGGCGACATGGAGGCGTACAAAAAGGCCATTTTTGAATTAGCGCCAATGTGTGAAAAGGAACTGAACATAAACGTGCACAGGGAGGTGCCTGCCGACCGACTAGAAGCATATACCACGGTGGGCGGCGTGCCCCACCTCGACGATCAGTACACGGTGTTCGGAAAGGTGATAAAGGGGTTGGAGGTGATTGACAAAATTGCTGCGGTAGAGAAGGACGGTCGCGACGTCCTGTGAAAGATGTGCGCATCACGGTGACGGTGGAAGAAATGAAGAAGAAAAAAATCGAAAAAGAATACGGATACCACTATCCCGAAGACAAATAGCCCTCAAAAAACAAAAACAACCCATGCGCATTCTTGTGACCGGCTCCAACGGCTTGCTTGGACAAAAGCTTATTGCGTTACTACAAAACGATCCGGGTGTTTACCCGATCGCAACCGCGCGTGGCGAATCGGCGACTAAGCTCGCGCGCGCTGCGTTCCGGTCGATGGATGTGACCAACCACGAGCAGGTGCTCAATGTTGTGAAGGAGGAAAAACCCGAAGTAATCATACACACGGCGGCGATGACCCAGGTAGACGACTGCGAAACGCAACGCGATCAGTGCTGGAACGCCAACGTGAACGCTGTGCAATACCTGGCGGAAGCGTGCGCGTTGAACAACACGCACCTGGTGCACGTGTCTACCGACTTTATTTTCGACGGCACCGAAGGCCCGCTCGACGAAACCGCCACTCCCGCCCCGGTAAACTACTATGGCGAAAGCAAGCTTGCAGCCGAGCAGCTTATCATGAAGCAAAATATCAAGTGGGCCATTCTTCGCACGGTACTCGTATACGGCATCACAAACGACATGAGCCGAAGCAACATCGTGTTGTGGGTAAAAAACAGCCTCCAGGCAGGCAAGCCGATCAAAGTGGTAAACGATCAGTGGCGCACGCCCACCCTCGCAGAAGACCTGGCCATGGGTTGCTACCTCGCTGCGATCAAAAAGGCAACGGGCGTTTATCACATCTCCGGCAAAGATTTTCTCTCTCCCTACGACATCGCCATCGCCACGGCGGAGTATTTCAAACTTGATAAATCGCTGATCAGCGCCACCGACTCCAATACTTTCAAACAACCGGCACGGCGGCCGCTGAAAACCGGTTTCATCATCGACAAAGCGAAAAGGGATCTTGGATACGCTCCGCTGTCTTTTAAAGAAGGCCTTTCTGTAATTGACCGCCAGCTCAGGCTGGCACGCTGACCCCGTCTGTAACAACCCTGCTTTGAAGGTCT
Source organism: Bacteroidia bacterium (assembly GCA_012031955.1). The sequence continues at coordinate 4,727 of JAAURZ010000039.1, read as the reverse complement.
GATTATTTTTCTAATCTTCAGCCCGTCAATCTTAAACCTTACCTATGTCGCAACAACAAGACAACCGTGGCCAATGGGGCTCGAAGTTTGGATTCATAATGGCTGCCGCGGGCTCTGCAGTCGGGCTGGGCAACATCTGGCGGTTTCCCTACATCACTGGGCAAAATGGCGGCGGTGCGTTTGTATTTGTGTACATACTCTGCGTGCTGCTTATCGGGCTGCCGCTTATTTATAACGAAATGGGCCTGGGCAGGCTCACACGCAAAAATACGATCGGCGCATTTCGCGATACGGGCGCTAACCGGTTCTGGGTAGTGTGCGGCGGTGTGATGGCCCTGTGTGTGAGTTTCTTTGTATTGAGTTATTATGGCGTTATCGCCGGCTGGACCATCGGCTACATCGTAAGCGAATTCACCGACTTCATCAAAGACTTCGAGACGTTCCGCAGCACAGCATACTACGTAATACCGTTCTTCGGTGTGTTCATGCTTGCCACCATCCTCATCGTGCTGGGAGGCGTGTCCGGCGGCATTGAACGTGCATCCAAGGTAATGATGCCGATGTTATTCATACTGCTCATCGGCATTATGATTCGCAGCCTCACACTTCCAGGCGCAATGGAAGGTGTGCGTTACTATCTCACGCCCGACTTTAGTAAAATCACCGGCAAGGTCGTGCTTTCGGCGCTTGGTCAGGCTTTTTTTTCCCTGGCTGTTGGCTGGGGCATTCTCATTACGTATGGTTCTTACTTGCCGAAAAAGAAAACATGGTGTCGGCCGGCATTTGGGTTGGCGTTATGGATACCATGGTGGCGCTTCTGGCAGGCCTCATGATCTTCCCTGCTGTGTTTTCTTTCGGCAAAGATCCCGCGCAGGGCACGGCCCTGGTGTTTCAGGTCTTGCCCGACGTCTTTAATTCCATGCCTGCGGGGGGTCGAATCATCGGTGCCCTGTTCTTTCTGCTGCTCAGCATAGCCGCGCTCACATCATCCATTTCCATGATTGAAGTACCCGCGTCGTGGCTGATCGACGAGAAGAAATGGAGTCGCAAGAAAGCCGCCTGGACGGTCGGGATTCTCGCTTTCATCGTCGGCATTCCCTCCGCATTGTCAGGTGGCGCTTCGGATTTTTTCACAAACATGAGCCTTCCCTATTTCGGAGGCACGGTCAAGACCGGCTTCCTCGACATTATGGATGGCATTTTCGGCGAATTGTTTATCGTAATCGTGGCGCTAATGACCGCGCTCTATGTAGGGTGGATCATCAAGCCGAACCGCATAGCCAACGAGATCAGCGACGGTTCTGATTTCTTCAAGGGAAAATCCGGTGCTGTGATCACGCCTGCCGCTATCTGGATGTTCTTTATCCGGTTTGTGTGTCCGATCGTGATCGCGCTCGTGTTGCTGAGCACTTTGGGCGCCATCTAAAAGCGTTACTTCACCACCTCCGGAATCGGCTGGCCCGTGCAACCATTTGGAAACTTGATTTTCAGAATCGCTGAAATGGTGGGCGCGATGTCCGTGATGGGATGATAGACCACAGATGAGCCAGGCTTTACGCCGAAACCGTAAAACAGCATGGGTACATGTGTGTCGTAACTGTAGGGCGAGCCATGTGTGGTGCCCACCACGCTGCTGCTCGACAACCATCCGGGCTCCAGCGCGATCACAATGTCGCCAGAGCGCTTGGGATTATAGCCACGACGAATCATTCCTTTCATGCCCGCCTCCTCGTAGTTGGCCTGTCGCAACACTGATTCGGAATACACATCCGCTACACCGTCCACCGCCATCAAGTATTTTACAATCATTTCGGTGGCAATCAGCAGCTCGATCCCCGATGATTTGGGGTCGCTTTGAAATGCATCGTAGTTGAGATAAACCTGTGAGTTGCTTATTTCCTTGACGATTTGCTTTCCGGGAAATTGTTTTTGCATGTACTCGTCCAGGCCCGCTTTCACATTATTGTAACTGAAGTAGCCGGCGGGTACCTTGCTGTCGATGAGGTATTGAGGCACGTCGGCAACGCCGTGATCGGCCGTGAGAAACACGGTGTAGTTGTTTGCTCCTACCTGTTGGTCCAGTGTGTTGAACAAGTCGGCGAGGTTTTTATCGAGCCTGATGTAAATATCTTCAACCTCCACGGCGTTGGGTCCCACTGCATGGCCGACAATGTCGGGTGTAGAGTAAGACACCGTGAGGAAATCGGGCCAGGTATCCTTGCCCAGTCCTTCGCCTGCCAGGGCCGCTTTGGCGAACTCGGTAAGATAGTCGTTTGCAAAAGGTGTGTACGCCAGCAGGTCATAGTTGTCGGTAGGTTTGCGCAACTCCTTCAAGTTATAAGGAAATGTCGGACGTTCCTTGCGTTGAATGCGTGCTTCGTAGGGAGAGTCGTCCGGGCCACTCTCCACATATTGTTCAATAGGCAACGCTGTCTTCCACTCCATGGCCAGGTACTTGTCTGCCAGTTTTTGGCCATTGAATTTTGCCACCCAGTCGGGAAGCGCATTCATGTAGTACGTGCTGCTAATGAACGCGCCTGACCGGCTGTCGAACCAGTAGGCGCCGTCGGCCATGTGACCAGCGGGCAACACCGCACCCCGATCTTTGAATGACATGCCGATCACCTTAGCATGCTTCTGGGTGGCCAGCTTCAATTCGTCAGTAACCGTGGAAGCCAGCATGCGGAACGGCGATACATCGCCGTTGCCACCATCGTTGCCCACCGGTTTATACCGTGCATCTTCCACGCAGTTGTACGGCTTACCTGCATCTTTGTCGTACCACTCATTGGATATAACGCCGTGGATAGCCGGCGTGGTGCCGGTATACACAGAGGCATGACCAGGCCCTGTCACGGTAGGCGCATAATTATAGTGACCGTTACGTACCACAAATCCTTTGTTCACAAATCGCTTAAATCCATCGTCGCCGAATTTGGCGTAGAACCTGTACAGGTATTCCATGCGCATCTGATCGACCACGATGCCAACCACGAGTTTTGGTCGCTCATCAAAATTCTGCTGGGCTGTGGCTGTTCCTGTCAGAAGCAGGGCAACGAATAACAATGTGTTTTTCATCTGTTAATAATTGATTTTAATGGACAAATGGAATTCGCATCTTGAGAGTTTTTACCTAAAGGGTCGTTGCAATTAACATCCCACTGGGTATAGTTTTCTTTATGCTTATTTCATCTGTTAAAAATTTATTTTGACAAAGGTCAGATGCAATTTGCATATCGACTACACTGCTGTTGGGCATCGTTCATCTTATGCTCCCATCACGACCGAAGAAGTTTCAGGCGGCACAATATTACTATTATTGACTTGATTCTTTGTTCAACGGAACGTTAAATAATCGACCTATTTCCGTGAACAGTAGATACGGTCGTAGTCATCGGGTTCGTAGGTCTGGCGTGTTATGTACTTGCCGGCGGCGTCGTAGTAAATAACGACGAACAGGGAAGCCTCCTCCACGTGTTTTTCGGTGAAGTAGAAGGGTTTCTCCGGCGAGCCGATATTGATGATGTCGCTGAAGGTAGCCGGGATGACAGTGCCGTGTCTGTTGCTGATAACGCCGAAGTGATTGTCTTGTATCACAATCAGTACCTTTTCGTCGGCATCGTCGCGCACCACCCGGTAGTGCCTGATCCGGTCCATGAGCACCTCCCTGTGGGCGATGTCGAGCAACATCCACTGGCTGTCCTTTTTTACAAGCGCCGTCGAGTCGTTCCACGGTTTCACCTCGTCGAATTCAAACTCCGTGTGCGGCTTGCTGTCCCATGTGATAAATCCATACCGACCGCCCTTGTACGCCACCACAAAGGTGGCATTGTAAGAAATGAGGTTCTTGTCGTACTGCGGCTTTATGGTTTTATTGTTTGCCAGGTCGGTAAGGCCAAACTTCATATTTTTCAGCACTGGCAATTTGCCCTCACTGTAGTTGCCTGCAGCGTCATAGTCCATCGGCACCACCAGCTTTCCCTCCACGTTGATCACCCCTTTGTCCACTCCATGACGTCCTTTTTTTGAGATGAGAAAAAAGCCACGATCGAGATATTGGATGGATTCATACGTTACGTCGAATAGTTTGTTGCCCGACTTGTCGAACAGCATCTTCGATTTATCGCGCGTTACCAGCAGAAAGTATGCAGCGGACTTGCCGGGCACAAATTCGAATTGTGCGTTCACGAAGTCGAGTCGTTTTTCGGTAGTGAAGAACACCGTGGTTGAATCCGCATTTATTCCGGCGGCAAAAGGGCCGTAAAATACGAGTGTGTCGTATGCCGGCGAGGCCACGGTCATTTGCGCCGGATCGTACAAATGCCAGCGGCTGGATTGCCTTACCGCCATCCACGGATCGGACGCTTTTACTTTCTGAAAGAGGGGCGACAGTCTGCCACCTGTTATATAGATTTGTTCTCCTGCAACACTTTTGATGACGGCACCGAACTCCTTCTCGGTGATAGTTTGTCGCGCAACCGGAATCAGCTCAGCGAGCGTTGCATCCAGCAGGCCCTCTTCATCATCATTTCTCACCCAGATGCCGCTCAGTGTGGAGCGCACCTCGGTAAATGGTCCCTTGAAATCGATGGCTTCCAGGTTGGCGGCGCGCGCAAGCTGCGCTGGCGTGGCAAGCAGCCATTGGCCATCGCGCTTCAGGGCTACGGCGCCTCGTATCGACTGCACATCGTCCCACGACTCCTTCCGCAACCTTCGGCCTGCAAATG
>JAAURZ010000038.1 GCA_012031955.1 Bacteroidia bacterium | reverse complement strand
GGTGGTGGTGGCTTGTGCCGGGTTGGCGTACTTGCCAATCATGAATTTTGCGCGCGGGTCGTTAGTCGTTTTCAGGAAATCCACGAAGGGCTCTGCCACATAATAGAAGTACACGTTGATGGCCCTCGGTCCGGCGTTGAGCGGATTGGGATAGGCAGAGCTGAACGTGAGGTACGCATTGTCTGCATTGGACGTCATCACGCCCCGACTCGCTGCTTCCGACACGCGGCTTTGCGCTTTTGAAGCGTCGACTTCGGAGTAGCGCATGCCCAGTCTCAGCAGCAGCGAGTTGCCCAGCTTCTTCCACTTGGCCACTTGCCCCGAAGGGTCGGTGGCACTTCCGGAAGAGCGGTAGAACAGGTCGGCGGAAACGTAGTCGCCTGCGGGGTTCATCGCGTCGGTGGCAGACTTGATTTCGGTGTACAGGTCTTCATAGATGGATTCATCGTCATCGTAAACAGGAAAGAAGAGACCGGCATCGCCGCGACCTGCTTCATTGTAAGGTACGTATCCATACGTATCCACCAGCGTCATAAAGGTGTACGCTTTCCAAATGCGAATCATGCTCATGAGGTTGACTTTTTCCGGCTGCGCTTCTGCCAGTTCTTTCGCCTTCACCAGCAGCTTGATGGAGTTGGGATAACAACTGTTCCACTTCGGCGTATTGAAGTTGTCTGTGTCCTCGTTGAAATTCGGGCCGGCAGTGGCGCCAAGGTTGTAGGCGTTTACAAATTGCTGCACGATAGTTTGTTCTCCTTCCCAGTGGCCCGGGTGCGTCTGTCGCACAGCATTGGCAAACAATAGCGCGGGGTCAAGCTCCTCGATTGCATACGGGTTGGTATTGACCGCTTCAAAATCTTTGTCGCACCCTCCCAATAGGAAGAGGGCAGTGCAAAGAAGAAGTATGTATTTATTTGATTTCATGATCTTAGAATCTAACATTTAAGTTCAGACTGTAGTTGCGCGTGGTTGGTAGCGAGGTGCCTTCATAACCCACGCGGTTGTCGCCGGATGATGCAAATGCTTCGGGGTCGAGGTTAGGCAGATCTTTATAGATAAGCCACACATTACGACACGCGGCCGAAAGGGTGAGTCCCTTCACAAAATTCAATTTCGAACCTACAAGGCTAGTGAGGTCGTACGACACGGTGATGTTTCTTAGCTTAATGAAGTCGCTGTCGTAGATAAAGGGGTCGGCGATCTGCCGGCTTCTGAAGTCTGTGTAGAACGTTTGCGGATTCACGGGCGTGCCACTGTATGGCAACCCGGTGCTCTTAACGATACCGGGATATACTTCTGCGGTTATGCCACCCTCCCGGCCAACAAGCGATTCCTTCGAATGACCTTGCCTTAACCAGTTCAATGCCGATGAGGAGAGTATTTTTCCTCCGGTCTTAAAGTCGAACTGGATCAAGAGACTCAGTTTCTTGTAGCTGATGGTGTTGGTCCATCCACCCGTCCAGGTAGGGAGGCCACTACCGAAGTTGACGAAGTTGTCTGAGGCGAGTACCCTGCCCTGGTCATTCGAGGAGTATGTTCCCGTTGGCGTCGCGCTGATAGGTTTTTGCCGACAACTGGTTGAGCGGAAGTCCCACCTGGTATACGAGCTGTCCGATGAATTCATTTCCACCAAACGCAGTTTGTGTAAAGGTGGTGATGCCAGGCGCCAGCGCCAGCACTTTCGATTTGTTGTGTGCTGCGTTGAAGGAGCTTGACCATCTCAATCCATTCTTTTCAATGGGCACAACTTCCAGGAAGAACTCCATGCCTCTGTTTGCATCTCGCCGACGTTTTGCTTAGTGCCTACATAGCCCGTAGCGTTCGAGATGGCCACCGTAAGTATCTGGTCTGTGGTGGTCTTGTCGTAGGCAGCTACGTCGAAGCTGACTCTTCTATTGAAGAATTTGAATTCCAAACCGATTTCCTTTTCCGTGACGAGAAAAGGAATAAGGCCCGGGTTGGGCGCCACGGTATTGTTGATGTTTCCCAACTTTTGTCCGTTGAATCCTTGCGGAAGCACCGTATAAGTAAGAAGACCCTCTGCATAGCCGGCGCCATTCGAGCTGCCCACTTGCGCCCACGCGCCGCGCAATTTACCGTACGACAGCCATGTCTGATTCTGCAGCAGTTCCGAGAAGATAAAACTTCCGGAAACAGACGGGTAGTTCTTGGTATTGTTGCTTGGGTTGAGGGTAGAGAACCAGTCTTGCCGGTCGGTAAGGTTCAGGAACAAAATGTTCTTGTAACCGACTTCGAGAATTCCGTAGAGTGAATTGACACGCGCCCGGTAGCCGATGCCTGCGTTGTTGGTGGTGGTTGTAACGCCGTTTCCAAGTGAATAGACTCCAAGGGCTACAAAGTCGGTTACAGTCTGGTTGGTAAACATTGAAGTCTGACGGAGTGTGTTTCCACCGAAGCTTGCATCCACGCTGAAGGCGCCAAATTGCTTGGTCGCTCCGATAAGAAAATCCGCGTTGACGTCGCTACCTCGTGATGTGTTGATGGTATAGTTTCCGTTGAACTCCACGCCGGTACTGTTGAATGGATTGTTGGTGCCTTGTCCGGTCGGCGTGTTGAACTCATGGAACGAACTGGAGAAGTCGTAGTTAAACCTTCCTTGCACGAATAGCCACTTCGTTAACTCGTACCTGAGGGTGGTGGTGGCCAGTAACCGGTTCTTATCTTCATTGAAGAACATACGCGGCATTGAAAAGTACGGATTGATAAGTGTGGTCTGGAATCCGCTGGTAGGCAGTTCGGTGATTCCGTTCACAGGGTTGATCACACTTTCACTGAAGGCCGAAAGTGGAATCGAGGTAGACATTCTATACAGGAAGTTGGCTTCGCCCGAGCCCTGTATTCCCACCTGCGGCGGATTCTCATTTTCTTCGCTCGTGTAGTTGGCATTCACCGAGAGTTTGAGTTTTTCCGTGATGGCATAATTGAGGCCCAAATTGGCGATCCTTTTCGCATACTCGTTGTTTGGCGTGATGCCGCTCGATTTTAAATTTGAGAATGATGCGCGGAAACTTCCCTTTCCGTTGCCACCCGAAAGCGCGACTGTATTTGTGAACGCTGTTCCATCGCGATAGAATTCCTTGATCCTGTCTGGGTGCGCAACATACGGCCTTTGCACACCATCGAAGTTGATAGTGGGCTCGCCATCGAGCTTGGCTCCCCAGCCCAGCATGCCGGACGACACGGCTTCGCCCTGGGTGGTGGGTCGGAGCCCGGTCAACTGCGCCTGGTTCCATGTGCCCTGTCCGTATTCCTGCTGCAGTCTGTGAAATCGAGCACGGTACTCACGGTGTAGTTGGAAGCATACTCAATGCCTATTCCCTGATTTAATTGTCCGGACTTGGTCGTGATCAGGATGGCACCGTTGCCCGCGCGTGATCCATAGAGCGCCGCCGCGGTTGCACCTTTCAAAATCGTGATGCTCTCGATGTCGTCAGGGTTGATGTTTTGCATGGCGTCTCCACGGTCGCGTGCGTTGTTGCCATCTGCGCCGATAGCTCCCTGATCCATCGGGAGGCCGTTGATCACAATAAGCGGCGCGTTGTTTGCGCCGGAGAAGGCTGTCTGTCCGCGCAAGCGAATCTTAGTGCTCGCTCCCGCGCCTGCTGCCGGCGGCGAAATGTCAAGGCCCGCCACTTTGCCCTCCAACGATTCCATGAAATTGGTTGTTCGGTTGGATTGTATCTGATCGGTCTGTACAGTGGTGGCGGCGTAACCCAGCTTCTTCGATTCTTTCCGAATGCCTAGCGCGGTTACGACAATCTCGGCCAACTGCTGCACATCGGGCGCCATTTTCACGTCGATAACAGTTCGATTGTCTACGCTCACTTCTTGCGGCAGGTAGCCCACGAATGAAAATACGAGCACGCTGTTGGCGCCGGTCACTTCGATGGTGTATCTGCCTTCGTTATCTGTAGTAGTGCCCGACGATGTCCCTTTCACAACGATGTTGACACCAGGAAAGGGTGCCCCGTTTTCGTCTGTGACTTGGCCGCTTACCGCCACAAAGGCGGAAACAGCAAGAGGTGCGCGCGGCCAGGATTCCCCGGCGAAGGCGCCTGCGTGCAATGTCGCAAGAATGCCATACAATAAGTAAAAATGCTTCATGATTCAGGGGTTAGTTTGATTGTCTTTCATTTTGGGCAGTTCAGAACTTATTTCTGATTATCTATAAAGATTTCAAACACAATCAGAAAATTCTTCCAATAACGACCACCGTTGATTTTTAGACAACCACAGAAAGTCAAGTGTGCGCGCGCAAGCACCCGCCACGTTGCGTTTTGGTGCGTGGTTTGATTTAGAAGGTGTAACAGGTAAGAAAGATATCAGACACGGGCTGTCGTGCCGAGGTATTTATTGCTCGCTTTGCAGATTGGCTATTGTTTCAAACTCGTCGTATAATTTCGAACTGAGTTTCTCGAATACCGGGAAATATTTTTCGTAAACGGCATGATCTTGCCTGTGTGGCTTATAAGTGGTGGACAGCACGACCGATCGCGCGGCTTCGTCCAGGTTGGCATACTTGCCCATGTCGGTAGTGCTCAGCAAGAAAGCTCCCTGCGCGATGCTGTCGGGATTTTCGCCCACGCATACCGGTTTGTTAAATATATCGGCGATCATTTGAGCGCAGAAGGGCAGCGAAGCAAAACTGCCATTTAAAGTAAGACTGTTTATGGCGCGGTGCTCTTCGAGCGTTTTTCCGATACTGTAGATTTCATAGAGTATCCCCTCTATTGTTGCGCGCACAAAATGTTGCTTCTCATGTTTTATGTTCACACCGAAATAGGCACCCCTGGCGTTGGCGTTCCAAATGGGCGCTCGCTCGCCGAGCAGGTAGGGAAGAAACAAGAGCCCCTCCGACCCGACCGGCACTGTCATCGCCTCGCGCATGAGGTTTTCGATGGTGTATTCAATATCGAACGGACCTTTGAAGTCACCAAACTGCTTTGCGAACCACTCGAAGATGACACCTCCGTTGTTGGTGGGTCCGCCTGACACATAATTCTTTTCCGTAAGCAGGTAGTTGAAGAAGCGTTGCTTGCTGTCGCGCAACACCTCCTTCCCCATCACGCGCACTGCGCCGCTGTCTTCCACGGTAATCGTCGCTTTGCCCTCTTCCCATACGCCGCCTCCCAGGGTGGCCAGGCAGCCGTCGCTGGATCCCACAATTATTTTTACGTCGTCTGTCAGCCCAAGCGACTTTTGATATTCTCTTCTCAATTTTCCTGGGGAATGAAAAACAGGTACGAGATCGGGTAATTTATCTGGCGTGATGCCGGCGTAGTCGAGCGCTGCCGGTTCCCACGACAGGTTGTAAATGTTCAGCAGCCCTGTGGCCGACGCGAGACTGTAGTCTAGTACGTACCCGTTGGTAAGTTGTTGAATGATGTAACTCTTTATTGACAGGAACTTATAGGTTTTGTCAAACCGCTCGCGTTCGTGGCGGCCAAGCCAGGTGATCTTGATGAGGGGCGACATCGGGTGAATCGGTGTGCCGGTGGCGTCATAGATTTTATTTCCGAGAGGAGAGCCCTTCAGTTCCTTTGCTTCCTTCTTGCCACGGTTATCCGCCCAGGTAATGGCGTTGCAAAGCGGAACGCCATGCTTATCGATGGGCAACACGCTGTGCATGGAGGCGCTGAAGCAGATGGAAATCACTTTGTACTTTTCGGCATGCACTTTCTCATTGAGCAGGTTTTTCATCACGTAAAGCATTGTGATGAACATCTGGTCCGGGTCTTGCTCGCTGTAGTCGGGCTCTACGTGAAAGGTGGGGTACGATCCTTTCATCGATCCGATTACGGTTCCGTTCAAATCAAATGCCATTACTCTCACGGCATTTGTACCAATTTCTACTGTGATCACGCACTCCATATTCTTACATTCTTTATTGCATGGTTGAACTGTTCTTTTTTCGAAATGCGCCAGGCGAATGGCCGGTCAGCTTCTTAAATGTAGTGGAAAAATGTTGGGATGAATAAAAACCGGTTTCCAGCGCGATGTCCGTTACGTTTACGGTGGGCCGTTTTAACATTTTAATTGCTTCGGACACGCGAATATTAATGAGATAGTGAAGCGGCGAAAAGCCTGTGAAACTTTTCACCTTCTCGGTAAAAGCCGTCGTGCCAAGGCCCACCATGGCCGCCATCTCATCCACCGTCCATTGGTGCGCAAGATTTTGCCGCAACGCTTGCTCAAGCTTGAGGAATGCTTGCGGGAAATCGCGCCGCGAGCTTCCCTGTCGTGTGGACTGGCGCGCGATTATGATAAATAGAGAATCCAGCATCTGGTTTACGCGGGTAACGTAGCCGATTTCCTGGCTCAGTATTTCGGCGCGCATCTCCTGCAGTATGCTCGCCACCTCTTTCGATTTAAGCACAGGCAGGTTGTTCAGCAACAATATTTTTCCAATGGCAAGTCGCTCGCTGTCCGAAAGACTGCTCCACTTGCCGAGTGTTACTTTTTCTTCAGGAACAATTTTTTCTACGTGCAAAGAAAGCCAGAATATAGTGCCGATACCGAGGTAGCCTTTGGACCCTCCAATCTGCTGGCCTGGCAAACAACAGCCGTATCGCCCGGATACAGCACCTGGTGCGCTTCATTGATGATCCATTCGAACTTTCCGTCGATCACAAAATAAATATCAAAATTACTGGACAACGACGCCACAAAGGAATCCAGTTGAATGTTGCTGTTCTTCCGCAAGGCAAATCCCCTTATGTGCGGAAACAGCTCCAGCTCACGTGAATGACCTTGTCGCAGAATAAACTGGCTGTGTGGCATCGGTTACGGTTCCTTACATTGTTGGTTCCTTATCGTTGAAGCATGTCATTTGAAAAGCAGCGGGGCAAGGTTGTACAGATTATTTCTCCACACTGGCCATGCGTGCCCGCCGGGGTATTCGCTGTAGGTATACTTGATGTTGATCTCGTTGAATTTGCTCAGCATCACCTGGCAATTGTCATAGGCGATGTCTTCCTTTCCTCCCATTGCGATCCACAGTTTTGTGTTGCTATTGATGGTGGCGGCATTTTTCTTCAGGTAATCATACTGCCTGTCTGAAATGTTTTTCTGATTGGGCAGCCAACCCGAGCTGAACACGCCGAGGCAGGAAAACATGTCGGCATGATAGATGCCCGCGTACAGTGTTTGCAAGCCACCCATCGACAGACCCGCCAGCGCCCTGCTCCTGGCATCCGTGGCTGCGCGATAGTGGGTCTCTACGAAAGGTATTATGCTCTGCGTAAGCTCGGCTTCGAATGTTCGCAAAAACTGCTCGCTGAACCCGGGCGTGCCGGTATTGCCATCCACCATTACGATCAGCATTTGGCTTCGCTTTTTTTCTGCGATCAGATTGTCAAGTATCAGGTCTGCTTTGCCCTGGGTGGCCCATCCACGCTCGTCTTCACCGCCACCGTGCAGCAGGTAGAGCACAGGGTACGTTGTGCCTGCGCTTGCATCGTAGCCTGGCGGTGTGTAGATGTAAAGGTTGCGCCAGGCATTGAGTATTTTGGAATAATACCGTTTCATGCGAATGTCGCCGTGCGGCACGTCTCTCACAGCGTAGTACTGTTCGCCTTCGATGGGTATTTCAATACCGCTGGCCATTCTACCCATGCCGTAAAAAGTTTCGCTCGACGGATCCGCCAGTGGCACGCCGTCGATCAACAGCGAATAGTAATGGAAGCCTTCACTGAGCGAATCGGTTGTTACCTCCCACGTGCCGTCGGCGCTTTTGACCATGTCGTATTTTCTTCCAAGGTCGAGTTGCACCTTCGGAGCGTCGGGCGCTTTGATGCGGAAGATGGCCCGGTTGTCTTGTAGAATTCTCGGATACCTGGACGACGGTACATTGGTGGCTGCCGCCGTACCCAACATATCATATTCCGGAAACAAGGAAATGTTAACAGGCTTAAACAGCAATTGCGAGAACATGTACAAGTCGTTCTTCCATACATTAAAGTCGTGCGCGCCTGGTTCCACGTAGTATATGTGCGGCACTTTATGCTTATGCAAATAGTCGTGTGTGCGCTGGCTGAACGAAATGAGGTTGTCGTCGACGCCGCAGGAAATCCAGAGAAGTTTTAGCAGTTGCTTTGCCTTGTCCGGGTCGGGCACAAGCACGTCGGGTACTTTTGTGTTTGGTGCCGAAGAAAAACCTCCTACCCATGCAAACTTGTCGAGGTTGCAAAGGCCGAAGTTGAGTGATTGGCCGCCGCCCATCGACAGGCCCGCCACTGCGCGATGGTCGCGGTCTTTGTACACCGGGTACTTGTTCTCCACGAAGGGGATTACGTCGTCGATAAGGTCTTTTTCAAAAGTTGCGAACGCCTGCACTTTTACGCTGTCGAAGATATTACCTCCGGCCCGATCATCCTTCATAGCCCGTCCGTTGGGCAGCACCACAATCATCGGCGCTATTTTGTTTGCCGCGTAGAGATTGTCCAGTATCACCTGGGGCTGTCCATGCTTCAGCCATTCCTTTTCGTCGCCACCAATGCCGTGAAGCAAGTATAGCACAGGATACTTTCCCTTTTTTGAAAAGCCGGGTGGTGTGTATATCAGCATCCTGCGGTTGTTTCCGACTGTTTTTGACAAATATGTGACCGTGTCAATTTTCCCATGCTGAACGCTTGCCTGAAAAGAATCAAACCCGGCCGGAGCGTGCTTCTCTATCTGTGATTGGGCAACGAGGCTCGCCAACAGGAACGGAATGATTGCGAGTAGTGAGAAGAATTGTTTTTTCATGTGTTAATAATTGATTTTAATGGACATATGGAATTCGCATCTTGAGAGTTCATCCTGGAATAGTCCGGCTTGTCATCTTGTTGTTGCGTGATTGGTTGTATATGGCTGTGCATACGTGTACGTTTAAAGTGTCCGCGTCCTGTGCGCGATGGTTTCGCCCGCCCTTGTGTTCCGAAGAGAAGACGCCACTGCAATCAATTTCGCTGTCATAGGTCCTGGCTCTGCTGTGGCTGTTTCTAATTCACTGTTCCGAAATCCGATCGTCAATTCGGAAGAAGTCAAAGTCGGCATAGCCTCCCGGTTGCTTCGTAGCATAGTTAAAGAGTCCGAACCGATAGCCCATAAAATGCGGCAGCGTGTATTCCATTTTTAGAACCGATCCGATCTGCTTCCATGTTTTGCCGTCGAGACTGTAGTAAAACCTGGCTGTATCCGCCAGGTCGGTGAAGTCGCAGGTCGCCTTCAGAAACACCGTGTTTTGCGAAAGAGGGACACGTTCCATCGCGACTGGCTTTCCTGACTCGGCGCTCATCATCACGATCGACTTCGCTCCCTGGTTGTTGCGCACGCCCACCAGCCCATATTTCTTTTGGAACACCGTAAGGCCTGCGAGGTCACCATCTTTCATGTTGGCTGCATCTACCCACGTTGTACCTGCACACATTGGTCCGATAGTACGCTGGGTGAGCATGTTTCTAACAAGAAAGAGCGATGTATCGACGCGGCCTGTGGTAAGGCGCAGGTATCCGTGTCGCGCGCTCACGGACCATCGTCTGTTATCGGGATTGTGGTTCCATTGCCACACGAGTGGCAACGGTCGATTGCCCTCGTGGCGCGTAAACTCGTCGGATGCCGCTATGCCTGGTATCAGTCCTTTGTTTGCGGGAAGCAGAATTGTTTGCGGTACTTTGCCTTCCACCCCGAGCACGGGCCAGCCGTCTTCCCACGTGACTGGAACAAGGTAAGGTATTCGTCCGACGGCCCCGTAGTCACGAAACAGGTATGCATACCAATCACCGTCTGGTGTATCGACGAGTCCGCCCTGAGCCACACCCAGGTCTTGCAACGCTACGCGACCTTCATAGGGCCCTGAAATTTTATCGGCCCTGTGAACGATCACAGTACGCATACCACCTCTTGGCCATGTAATGTTGAACAGGTAATATTTGCCGTTGATTTTGAAAAGCTGCGACCCTTCGGCACCGAGTGCGATGTCTGTGCCTGCAGGCGCGCTGGCGTTTTCAATCAGGACTTGCTCCGTTGCGCCGGGCTTCACACCCGATGCATCGGGCTTTAACTCGACCATGCGCAGCCTGGATACGCCGTAGATGAGGTAGACGCGGCCATCGTCATCGAAGAAGAGTGTGTGGTCGTGGTATGATGGTTTGAACGACGACACATTCCACGGTCCTTTCTCAATGTCGCGTGTGGTGAAGATGTAAGTCTTACCGGTGGTCTGCGCGAACGTCGGGTCGGACTTCGCCGTGTTCAGGTGCTCGCGGGCCTTCGACAGCGCCCCGATCTGCATCGCCTGGATCCCGAGGGCCTTGTGCGCCGCGGCGCTGTCGGGCGGTTCTGGTCGCGGAGCCACTGGTAGAGGTCGTCGGGCTTGTAGACGAGCAGCCCGTCGAGCTCCGCCGGGTCGATCCGCGTCTTGTATGTCTGCTTTCCGGTTCGCGCGTCAAAGCGGGTCAGGATGCCC